>JAFGDI010000086.1 GCA_016932145.1 Sedimentisphaerales bacterium | reverse complement strand
ATGCCGATGGTGCTCGTGCTATGCTGACCTGGGCCCGTGAGTTGTCTGCTGCCGGAGAAAAGGGGCAGGCAGAGCTTAAGTTGTCAGATGCTCTGGCATTATTAGATAAGTCAATAGCAGCGGCCAATGAGCGGGGCGGAACTTCTGCTACTCTGGTTGATGCTCGCTTAGAGTTATTGTTGGAACTTGGTCGCTATGACGAAGTGATAACTGACATTAATACTAACGATGAAATGGTGAAGGTTAATCCTCAGTTATTATTAAGGAAGGCCCAGTCTTTGGTTCTTTCAGGCAAAAAAGCTGAAGCTATGGAAGTTATTGGCTCTCTGATCGACCAGTTCAGTCAGGAGTTATATGTTGAGCTTCTGGTAGAGAAAATTGTGGCTATTGTAGAGCCGGCGGAGCTTTTGAGCTGGTCAGAGGCGAATTATAGCAAGATAAGAAATAAGGCAGTATTGAGTCTGGTGAGGGCGGCGGCAGCTAGAAATGCCAGCCAAATGGGTGAATATCTGGCCAGTTCAGTAAAAGCTCTGGAGTTGGCCGGAGAAGATGAGGCCCTGGCATTTGTAGCCAGTTCCCGACTGGCAATTGCCTATATCCAGAATGAAAAGTTTAATGACGCGATTGGTATATATCGTGAACTGTGTGAGCAGGTGCCATCAAATTATTCTTTATTGAATAATCTGGCTTATGCCTTGTTAGAAGTTGGCGGTAATCAGAAGGAAGCATTAGAAGTGGCCCGCAAGGCATATTCTATAGCAAGGTTGGAGCCGATGGTGCTGGACACCTATGGAATGGCATTATTGCAGAACGATGAGCCGGAAGAAGCCCGTCAGGTATTTGGCAAGGCAATTCAGGAATTGCAGAGGAATAATGCTGAAGTTCCTGTTGAGTTTGAATATCATCTGGCTCAGTCGCTGGTAGCTTCAGACCGAAGTGAAGAGGCGGCCGAGATGTTAGAGGATCTTTTGCGTCGTGCCCGACTGTCTCAGTCGCCGGCTGATGTGAAGATGGCAGATAAGGTTGAGGCCTTACTTAATACTGTTAAACAGTGAGATAAACCGCTTGTCCATTAGCGATGTGCAGGCAGATAAATATATTAACAATATAAATACTTATAAGAGGTTATTTAATGAGTTCAGAACAGTCACCCAATCAGGCGGCCCTGGTAAACAGAGTGCCAATGGCCCAGCCACAGCAGCAGATGGCAATAACCCCGGCAGAGATCATGCGGATACTGATGGCCAGAATGTGGTTGATAATACTGGTAACTTCAGGCATTTTCATTTTGTTTGTCGGGTTGTTCTTTGCCTTGCGCTCGAGTGCCCCGGAATATACTTCTGAGGCTTATGTAGAGGCTAAAACTCAGGCATCGGTTGGCTTATGGGGTGTGCGTGAAATGTTGCCCCGTAAAGAAATATTGGCTATGGAGACTGCCGGAGTAAGTGCTATTCTCAATAGTGATGCTTTTTTGAGTGATGTACTTACCCGTAAGAATGTACAGAGCAGTAACTGGGCCAAAGGTCTTATGCCAGATAAGCGGGTGGAGGCTTTGAAGAAGAAGTTTTCTGCTGTGCCTATAAGAGATACAGCATATATCAGGCTGGTATTTAAGGCCGGCACTGCTGAAGATGCACAGAATATATTGAATGAGCTATTACAGCAGTTTGAAAAGAATATTATGGACGATGCCACTGGTGCATTGTCAAATCTGCGAGCTTCACTGGAGCAGAACAAGAAGAAGCTGGAAAGTGACCAGACCGAAATTCAGCTTGCGATCCAGGCATTGACCCGTGGTGAAAATGTACCTCCGGGCTGGCAGGGTGGCGGTATGACCGTAGTAGGTCAGAGGATGCAGATATTGAGCGAGGAAATGGTTCGCCTGGAGGCAGTGCTTGGCCAGTTGAATCTGGAACGGCAGCAGTTAAGCGAACAGCAGCAGGCAGGCGGTCTGGAACAGATAGCTTTGTTGCTGGAGCAGGACCCGGTAGCTCTTGGTCTGAAAAAGCAGATAATGGACCTGGAGCAGTATGAGGCCCAGAAAATGGCCCGATTTGGCGATAAGCATCCGGAGGTAGTTGATATTCGTGATGCTATTCAGTCGGCAAAATATCAGTTAGCTGACCGCCAGGCGAAGATGTCTGAGAATTATACCGGGCAGTTGATAAATGACAATGCCCGTCAGATACAGTTGGTGACTGAGCAATTAACAGAGACCAAGAGAAATTACGACCTGTCAGCATCGCAGCAGCGAGACCTGGACCAGAAGGCTCTGGTATATACTGAGAAGATGCGTCTGGGCCAGAAAGTTGCAGACCAGTTAGTTGATCTGCAAAAGAGTATTGACGAGATCAATGCTCAGGTTCGCAGTAAAGATAATCAGAGGGCTATAGTCAAGAATAAGGCAAATCTGCCGACAGAGATGAGTTTCCCGAAGCTGCCGATGTTTGTTGCCGGTGGTTTGGTGCTGGGTTTGATGAGCGGCTGTGGTCTGGCATTCCTTCTGGAATTGCTTAATGATACGGTGCGTACTCCGACTGATGTTCGGCGGTATCTTAATGTGCCCTTGCTGGGCCTGGTGCCAGAGTATGATCAGGGTGATATTGATGACCTGGCCAGAATACTTATTTCGCGGCCAAGTTGTATTACCAGTGAGTTTATCAGGCAGGCCAGGACAAATCTTTTGTTCAGTGCCCCGGCCGACACTCTCAAAACCCTGCTGTTTACCAGTTGTCAGGCCGAGAGCGGCAAGACAACTATGGCATGTTGTATGGCTATCTCGCTGGCACAGGAGAATAAAAAGGTACTGCTGATCGATGCTAATTTCTATCGCCCGGCCTTACGCAATATTTTCCCGGCGCCAGGCACCGAGGGTTTGAGTAATTACCTTACCGGTCAGAACAGTGTAGCTGATGTTATTCATAAGACTGAAATAGAAAATCTTTCTGTGCTTTATAGTGGTCCTAAGCCGCCGAACCCGGCAGGGCTTTTTGGTGGTGAATATATGGCCCAACTGCTCAAGAGTCAGCGGGCAGTTTATGATTATGTTATAATAGATGGGCCGCCATCACTTATCGTGCTGGATTCTCGAGTGATCAGTTCGCAGGTTGACGGTACTATTGCAGTGGTATTTGCTGAGGAAGAATCTCGCGGAATGGTTAATCGTATGGTACGAGAGCTCAAGCAGATGAAGGCAAATATTGTAGGTATTCTGCTCAATGGTGCTCAGTATCGCAAGGGCGGCTACTTCAAGGAAGCCTATAAGACCTATCACGACTATGTTGAAAGTGATACGGTTGCCAGTAAGTAAGATTTTGATTATTATTACAGCTCCGGCGGTCAGACGAGTCCGCCGGAGTTTGCTTTTTAAATGCTGTTATTGCAGTTAGTCAGAATAAAGGTGTTCAGGATTACAGTTTTGGATCATGAATGAGAGATTGAAAAGAATAGAGTTATTGCTTGGTGCAGAAAAGGTTGCCCGGCTTAGTAATAGTTATGTAACCATTGTGGGTGTTGGTGCCGTTGGCGGTTTTGCCCTGGAATCGCTGGCACGGAGCGGCGTGGGCAGGTTTTCTCTGGTAGATTTTGATGTTATCGAGCAGAGTAATATAAATCGCCAGTTATTTGCTCTGGGCTCTACCGTTGGCAGGCCCAAAGTTGAAGTGGCATGTGAGCGGGTATTAGATATTAATCCCTCGTGCCGGGTTGAGCCCAGGAAGGTTTTTGCCCATACAGATAGTTTCGATAGTATTTTTGAGCAGAGGCCTGATCTTGTTATTGATGCCATCGATTCTTTTAATCCTAAAGTTGAATTACTGGCCTATTTGCAAAAGCACAATATTCCGGTGATATCGAGTATGGGGGCGGCACTGCGTCGTGATCCGAGCTGTATTCGGGTGGGGAATCTTACCGATGCAACGGTGTGCCCACTGGCAAAATTGATCCGGAAGCATTTACGCAGAAGAGGAGCGGGTACTGACCTTACCTGTGTGTACTCGGTAGAACCGCGTGCGGAGCTGGCCTTGCCTGGAGAAGAAAAGAAAGATGAATTTACAGAACTTTGTATTGAGCGTGGCCGCAAGCGTAGAGAGCTGGGAAGTTTGCCCACAATAACGGGTATTTTTGGGTTGACAATAGCAAATAAAAGTATAGAATTGTTAACTGAATAAGAAGTTGACTGCCATTTTTTTTATTCAATATTTATCAAAGCAAATCCATGATTATTCTTAATATGGTTGATAATGGTAGTTGGAGCACAGGTAAGGAAGAGGTTGTTTTAGGTTATTTGTTTTAAGTTATTGCCCTGAAGCTATTTATATTTCTGACCCAGTTGTACTGGGTTGGGAGGGTGTGTTAAGAGATATTGAGAGCTCATTTATCATCTGGGAGATTTGGTATGAAGAGTGTAAATGGAAGTTTTGATTTTTCCATCGTAAGAAGTATAAGAAAGAGTAAAGGTTTTAAGTTTGATATTCTGGCGGAAAAGAGCGGGATAAGCCGGCCTACCCTTTATCTTATTGAGACTGGTAAAAATGTGCCAACGCTTCCCACTTTGAATGCGATTGCCCAGGCACTGGATTTTTCGGTAATGGATCTGCTGCAAATGGCGATGGTGCCTGAGGTTGAGGTGAGGGATCTGGAAAAGAAGGTTTTTTCCGCGGGCAAAACCAGTAATGCGGTGTTGGCCTGTAATGAGGGTGTGCATTGTTTATGTGTGAAACTGTCACCAGATGAGAAGATACCGGGTGATAAGGTCAATGATGCCTTGAAATATCTATCCTATCGCGTGACCTGTACTGTGGTTGAGGGTAAGGTCCTGATAACGATTTCGGGTAAAGAATATACACTGAAAAAGGGTCAGTATATTTGCTTTAACTCTTGTTTTCGTCATACCTTTGAGGCAATAGGGGGCATAGCCCGTCTGGTAGTGGTGCAGTCATACTGTTGCCAGAACTCTCAGGAGGCGATACCTGCTATTTCTGAAGCTGAGATGGCAGATGAGGCAGAATAGCAGTTCTGTAACCGTTTACACGGTTAACAGTAATAAGAAACAAGAAATAAGAATTAAGCTCAGGATTGCCCTCCGGGCAGACTGTTTTAAATTTAAATCAGCTTCGAGCGGAGCGAGATTCATGAGCTTGTTTCTTGTCACTTATTACTTGTTACTAAACAATATTTAGTTCACAGTTATCTCTGCAATCTATGTAAACGCTGTGAACGGTTACGCAGTTCTTAGATGTACAATCTGGTTTTATGGCAGGGCGTTTCCGGCTTTTTTGCTTGTTAATGGTCTGGATGGCAGGAGTGTAGCGTATTTTGCTCTGAGCTAAATTTCTTCTTAACTTATTTATTTGTAGATATTTACTCGTATGCTTGTCTTGTTTATGCAAAACTTTGCCAAAAACGATTGACAATAGTGTTTTTTGGTTGTATAATTCACCTCTTTATTTTGTCGCATGGTGCGATAAGAGATGTAAGAGGAAGCAGCTGTGTTACGGGCAGGCTGCGAGATTCCTGAGGAACCCGGTTGAAGTTTCCACTTCTTTAAGGTTTTTATTTATGGTAGATAAAAGCATATTCCACGATTTCCAGATTGATGAAGACGCGATTGAAAGGCAGATCGCCGAAGCTCTGAACCTCACCGAAGGTGAAGATCGCATGATGACTCTGATCGATCAGACAGTCACAAATTTTGAGCCTGGCACAATACTTACCGGTACAATTGTCAATTATATTGGCGGCGATGTAATAATCGAGGTAGGTCTTAAGAGCGAAGGCAGTATAAGCGATTCAGAGTTTAATGACCCCGCAGAGATCAAGATCGGCGATACCGTGGAAGTTTTCCTGGAGTCTGTTGAATCAAGCAGCGGCCAGATCGAACTGAGCAAGCGTAAAGCCGACCGTATTCGCGGTTGGGAACGCATTATCAAGACAAAGAAGGAAGGCGATATTATCGTCGGCCGCGTAGTTCGTCGTATCAAGGGCGGTCTGCTGGTTGATGTTGGTGTGCCGGTCTTCCTGCCTGCTTCACAGGTAGATATTCGTCGCCCTGGCGATATATCAGAGTATCTCAATACCGACCTGGAAGCCAAGATATTGAAGATAGACGAAGAAAGACGCAATATTGTTATTTCTCGTCGTAAACTGTTGGAAGAGCAGAGAGCCAATGCCAAGAGCAGCCTGATGGACGAAATTCAGGTTGGTCAGGTTCGCAAGGGTATCGTTAAGAATATCGCTGATTTCGGTGCGTTCATCGATCTGGGCGGTCTTGACGGTCTGCTGCACATAACCGATATGAGCTGGGGTCGCGTAACTCACCCGTCCAAGATAGTATCTCTGGACCAGGAGATCGAGGTAAAGATCCTGAGCATAGACGAGAGCAAAGAGAAGATCGCTCTTGGTCTCAAGCAGAAGACAGAAAGCCCATGGATCACAGCCAAGGACCGTTATCCGGTACACGGCGTAGTGAAGGGCACAGTTGTAAACATCACCAATTATGGTGCATTTATCAAGCTGGAAGAGGGCATCGAGGGTCTGGTACACATTTCCGAGATGAGCTGGACCAAGCGTGTAAATCACCCGGGCGAGCTGCTTAATGTTGGCGATGAGATCGAAGTTGTAGTTCTGGAAGTAGTTCCGGAAAAGCAGGAGATATCTCTGGGTATCAAGCAGTTGGCTGAGAATCCATGGACCCAGGTGGTTCATAAGTATCCTCCGGGAACTGTGGTTGAGGGCAAGGTTCGCAATCTGGCTAACTATGGTGCCTTTATCGAGATCGAAGAAGGTATCGATGGTCTGCTCCATGTATCAGATATGAGCTGGACCAAGAAGATCAGTCACCCAGGCGAAATGCTCAAGAAGGGCCAGGATATCAAGTGTATCGTGCTTAATGTTGATCAGGAGAAGCAGCGTGTTGGTCTTGGTCTCAAGCAGATGACCGAAGATCCGTGGGCTCATGCTATTCCAGATAAGTACCTGCCAGGCCAGATCGTGCGTGGCAAGGTTACCAAGCTCACCAACTTTGGTGTGTTCATTGAGCTGGAAGAAGACCTCGAAGGTCTGCTGCACATTTCTGAGCTGAGCGATGACAAGGTAGAAGGTCCGCAGGACATTGTCAAGGTTGGCGAAGATGTGGAAGTTAAGATCTTACGGGTCGATATTGATGACCGCAAGATTGGTCTGTCACTCAAACGCGCCCAGTGGGCTAACGAAGATGATGCTGCTACTGACGACAGTCGTCGTGGTGGCGGTATCGACGGCAGGTCTAGCGGTCAGTTAATCGACAGCAGCCTGTTCCAGAAGGTCAACCCGGTTGACAAGAATAAATAATAAGATATAAGTCTGATTATTTATAAGATAAGTTAAAAAAGCTCGTCGGTTGATTCTGGCGAGCTTTTTATATTTTAACCCCTGGGGGGGGGGGCAACATCGCCCAACGGGCTTAATCAATATTTTCATGCTATAGTTTTATTTAAACACAGTTTTCTTGACTTTTTGGATAATATTGCTATTATCTTATGGATTTGTCAAAGGTTGAGCAGAGCTTACACTGCTGACAGATCGCATTAGCAATCCTGTATTATTGTAAAACTATTAATTCGGGGGGCTTATGACGATTGTATGGGGTATTGAGATTAGAGAGAGACGAGATTGCGTGCTGTTAGGTCAGCCGCAGATAACACCTTACCGCAAGAGGATCATTTCAGATAGTTTATTTGGCGTTCAGGAAAGAACCCCGTTAATGACGACTATGATATGATCAGGAGAAACTAACATTGCAGAGCATTAATTTTATCGAATCATGGCAGGATCTGGGCTTACCAGCTCAGGTTAAGGAAATAATTGCCGGAGCTAAGTCGGTGCTATTCCCGACGAGCAGGCAGGAGATCTTTGATCTTGCGATGGGCGGTAAAAAACAGGGTACCTATGATGTTTCTTATCCGGTAGATGGTAAAGAAGTGTTAGAAGTGGTAGTAACCAAGGTTCGTAATGGTTTGACAGTGAATTATGTTGACCCATACCTGCGTCGTCGTGATCCGGACTGCTCCTTTGTGGCAGATAGTCGTGATACAGACCGGGTAACTTACGAATCTCGATTTGGCGGCAGTTTTGAGCCGGTGCGTGGTGAGACCTTTGAATGGCTTAAGGGCCAGGATCTGGTAGTCACTCTGTTCAATCTGGGTAGTATGGACACCAAGGCCAATCGAGGCGGCGTATTGTTGGCTCCGAAAAATGCCGGGTTCTTTATTGGTGGTCTGGCAGATTTGCAGGGTTTTGTTAATCCGCTGGAGATGCCCGCCGATTTTGAGATCAGCAGTGCTATTTATCTGGCACCGCCATTCAGACATACACATTATAATGGTCGTCAGGTAGTAGTTCATAACCGCCTGGAACATTTCCATGAGGTATTTTCTTATAATTTATACCCGGGCCCCAGTGCTAAAAAGGGTGTTTACGGTATATTGCTTAATATAGGAGAAGCTGAGAATTGGCCGACCTTGCATGCCTCAACCGTACAGGTAGAGACGCCCTATGATAATATTACCACTATAATGCATGAAGGTGCCAGTGGTGGTGGTAAGAGCGAAATGCTGGAATATCCGCATCGTGAGCCGAACGGTCGGTTATTGCTGGGGCATAACCCGATAAGTGGTGAGGACAGAACGCTGGCCTTTACCCAGAGTTGTAAGCTATATCCGGTGACAGACGATATGGCCCTGACCAATCCGGTAGATACACCGACAAATGGATTTCTTGAGGTACGCGATGCTGAGCAGGCTTGGTTCCTGCGAGTGAATCATATAGATCGTTATGGTACTGACCCGCATCTGGAAAAGCAGACGGTACATCCTAAGGCTCCGCTGATCTTTTTGAATATTGACGCGGCTCCAGATGCTACGGCTCTGATCTGGGATCATATAGAAGATGCGCCGGGCAAGCCATGTCCCAATCCGCGAGTTATTATGCCCCGCAGTTTTATGCCCGGCGTAGTGAATGACCCGGCTGAGGTAATGATTCGCAGCTTTGGTGTGCGTACTCCGCCTTGTACCCGCGAGAATCCGACTTATGGTATAATTGGTTATTTGCATATTTTGCCGCCGGCTCTGGCCTGGCTCTGGCGTTTGGTTGCACCGCGTGGTCATGGTAATCCGAGTATAAGCGGAGCTGATTCTGGTCTGGTTAGCGAGGGTGTTGGTTCGTACTGGCCCTTTGCTACCGGTCGTGTAGTTGATCAGGCCAATCTGCTGCTCAGGCAGATGGTACAGACACCGAAGGTCAGATATGTGTTAATACCCAATCAGCATGTTGGCTGTTGGCAGACAGGTTTTATGCCCCAGTGGATAAGCCGTGAATATCTGGCTCGTCGTGGTACTGCTTCGTTCAGGTCAGGCCAGTTGGTAGAGTCTCGTTGTTCCCTTTTGGGTTACTCGCTTGATTCAATGCAGGTTGAAGGTCAGCACATACCTCGCTGGATGCTTCAGGTACAGCTTCAGCGTGAGATCGGTACTGATGGATATGATCGCGGCTCAAAGATATTGTATGATTTCTTCTATCGCGAGTTGAAGAAGATAATGCATTCTGAGCTTGATCAACTGGGCAAAGATATTATTGCCTGTTGCCTGGATGATGGCGGCGTAGATGACTATGTTAAGATGATGTAGTCTGGCAGTTACAGAGGACAGACAAAGAGAAAATAAAAAACCGCAGTAAGGCAAAGAGACACGATAAAATGTCTTTTTGCTTGCTGCGGTTTTTTTATCTGATTATTATATAAATAAGAATAGTTGTAACCGTTCACCGTGTTAATTTTGCCATCAAAGGTTTT
>JAFGDI010000085.1 GCA_016932145.1 Sedimentisphaerales bacterium | reverse complement strand
CTGCAATATTTCCACAACCTGGCCAGCCCAGTTTTCCGCCGAACGCTCATTATGCTTCCAGGGGACAACCCAATAGCGAGCCTCATCGCGGTCAGCCGAAGCATACTCGCGTTTGACCATCTTACTGCTGCCAAGCACAAAACTAGCTGTGGCATACCATATCGGCTGCATGAGAGCAAAAACCAGTACGATAACTACTACTACTTTTCTGCTTTCTGATATCTTCTCCAATGCTGCCATAGCAAACAAACTCAACATAATCATTGTCGGTATGATAAAGGTAAACTGATCTGGAACTGTATAGCGAACAAAAAAGCCAAAATGCATTATCAGGATCGCAATCAGGGAATATTTCAGAAGTACGCCTCTGACATTTTCTTTGAGCCAGAAACGCAGACCCATAAGAGCCAGCGGCAATAGCAGACTAAGAAAACTCAAGCCAGCCAGGGCCAGATTAACCTTGAGCAGCGGTTGATTACCTGATACATTAAATACCTGCTCGCCATAGTTACCGACCAGTATATCACGCAACCAGTATATAAAGCTATTGCCCGGCGTTGCAGATATTTTGATACATATTACCGTCAACAGCGGCGATAAACCCAGCAACCAGACAGCCAGAGCCGGAATAATAGCCTTGTTCGACATGCGTTTACGCGATATCAGATATACCAATGCCAGAAAATATACAGGCAAAGCAATAAGGGCAAAATTATGGATCGAAAGCCCCAGACCATTTGCAAAGGCCAGCAGACACAGGCTTTTAGCTGATGGCGACTTGCATAACCGGACAAAAAATAACAATTCCAAGGTAAAGACAGAGGCACTGAAGGGATAGACCTCCGCAATCGTCGCCAGCCACCAGAGGCAGTGTGATAACCCCAATGTAATGATTACCGGCACTGCCGCCCGACGAGAGATGTTCAGCTCTGCGGCCAGTAGTGAAAGGTTTGCCAGCAGAACCGCAGCCATCAGGCCGCTGAACAGATTCAGGGAATACGGAAACCAACCCGGCCATTGCGACAGAATATTACCGATGAGCAAATATGCCGGATGCGACCGACATAATGGCACCGACTCAGTATAATCCCCTTGCAGACAACGCCATTGATATTCGCCACTATCCTGCCAGCTCACATCATGCTGGGCAGTACAAAAAAAGAGGATCGCAAAAGCAAAAAAAAACCATAACCAGGTTTTCGTTTTATTTGACATAGGCAATTACAGATACCTTTCTCATTACTCGCTATTAGCTTTAATTCCAAAAAAACTGAGCCAGATCATCAAATTCGCAGCATTAATTACGCTGACATAAAACTGACTACTTAGCAGTTTCAATATCGGCAAAAAACCATAACACAGATCTTCGCCTCGTCATTGATAAGAGCCAGGCCGATAAAAATATCACAGTCTGTTTTTTGATATAATACTCAGACTCCAACTCTCATACCGAGTCAGAACCGCTAATTACTCTGTAAAAAGAGCCTCGACAAAAGTTTCCGGATCAAAAGGTGCCATATCTTCGACCTTCTCACCCAGACCGACATATTTCACCGGTATGTTAACCTGATCCTTGATCGCAATAACAATACCACCTTTGGCAGTGCCATCAAGTTTGGCCAGAATTATACCTGTCAGGTCCGCTGCCTTATCAAACATCTTAGCCTGATTAATTGCATTCTGACCGGTAGTAGCATCAAGAACCAGCAAAGCCTCATGCGGTGCCCCGGGTATCCGCCTGGCAATAACATTGCGTATCTTGGCCAGCTCACGCATAAGATTATCCTGCGTATGCAGTCTCCCGGCAGTATCTATTATCAATATATCTGCCCCGCGTGCCAATACCGCCTCGCAGGCATCATAGGCTACTGCCGCCGGGTCTGATCCCTGCTTATGCTTGACTATCTGCACTCCGGTTCGCTCCGACCAGATAGTCAATTGCTCGACTGCTGCTGCCCGGAAGGTATCACACGCAGCCAGTACCACTTTTTTACCCTGTCCACTGAGCATTGCTGCCAGTTTACCCACACTGGTGGTCTTACCACAGCCGTTTACGCCCGTAACCAAAATCACTGTCGGACCTTCTGACTGCAAATTCAAGTTCCGGTCCTGCTGCGGCCAATACGAAGCTATGTCCTTTTTGAGAAATGGAATTATATCTTCCGCCGACTCTATCTTCTTTTCTTTCCAGGCCTTACGCAAGTCATCAATTATCCGCCCTGTCGCTTCAACTCCCAGATCGTCAACTATTAACTGCTCTTCCAGCTCAACTAACAACTGCTCATCTATGCGACGGCCAAATGTCAGGACACTCTTAAGCGAGTTAGATATCTTTTCCCGACTCTTCTTAAGACCATCTTTAAACTTGTCAAATACCTTAGAGAAAAATGCCATTGTTCGATCCAATCGTTAATCGGTCAGAAGTAATAAGGTAACCAGAAAATTCTTCTAATTGAAAAAACGGCAAAAAGAAGCTGGCTATATCTTATAACTTACTCTCATGCTACTATATTCATTTCTTTCATTATCGCGTCTAATATTCCATTCACAAAACGCGGTGCCTGCACGGTACTATATACCTTGGCAAGCTCTATTGCCTCATTTATTATCACCTTGGGGGGAGTATCATTACAATCGCTCAACTGATAGGTAGCCAGACGAAGATTACTCTTATCTACGCCATCTATGCGACTGAAATCCCAATTCTTACAGGCCTTCATTATCAGCTTGTCTATCATATCAAGATTCTGCCAGGTACCATTTATCAGCTTACGCGCATGGATATAAACATCTGACTTGCCCTCGGCTGCCTCAGATATGAACTGCTCTATCATTCCCAGACTCTGACCCTTCTGCACATCGAGCTGAAATAAAAACTGCATAGCTATTATTCGCGCCTGACGACGAAAATCAGTACCTTCTAATTTTAAACTATCTTCTTCTATCATTAATCTACTCTTGGACACCCGTTACAGTTTATTGATCTCTTCCACTACTCTTACCATTTCCAGAGCTGTCAGTGCCGCCTTGGCTCCGTTATTTCCGTCCTTTGCTCCGGCACGATCGATAGCCTGCTCCAGAGTATCGGTGGTAACAACACCAAAAATGGTCGGTACGCCGGTCTTGAGACCTACTTCACCTACACCACGAGTTATCTGCTGACATACATGGTCGTAATGACTGGTCTGACCGCGAATTACTGCTGACAAACATATTACCGCATCAAACTTGCCACTCTGTGCCAACTTATCCGCCGCCAGGGGCACCTCAAAAGCACCGGGCACCCAGACCGCCAATATATTGTCTTCATTTACACCATGACGCTTAAGGGCATCTATCGCACCATCCAGCAGCCGACTAGTTATAAAATCGTTAAAGCGGCTTACCACAATTGCATACTTTTCTTTACCGCCCTGTAATGGACCTTGTAGCTGCTTAACCATAATTAACTCCAGTTTTCACAATTAGTTATATAACAAATCCAGCATACTGCACCATTCTTATGGTACTCTCCTGGAACTACCAGGTCAACCTAGGCCCGGCAGAGCCCGACATTATATCATAAACACCTCAATAATAAAAGCAAGAGCCCAGACAATATTATCTTTTCTTTAAAACAGCAAGAGTACAAACCCATGCCTGCTTCCAGCCTCACATTAACAACCTCGTAACAGCTTCAAAACCATTAACAGGTTGCCCCTTTTCTGTAAGCAGACAACGGACCGTACTCTTGCCAACTCTCCCTCTCTCCTAACTGCTTAATAAATAAACAGTTACACCGAAACCATTGTGCAAAGTCATTTATAGATCCAATAATTTACTTACCATATTACTGGTAAAATTAAACATATTTCCCATTACCTGGGTCTGAACTGATAACAGAGACTCAATACGACTGTTATTGGCCGATTCTTTGGCATAGTCCAGATCCATAATACTGCCGTAAGCCTCACTGAGATAACCCTTTGTAGTCTCCCAGCTATTCATCGCCGATTCGATCGTATATTTGCTTACCGCTCCCAGATTTCCCCGCTGAGTATTAACCATATTCTGAGCCTCAGTTACAATACTCTGGGCCGTAGTAGCATTTCCACTGCTTATATCATTTGCTCCACCGCTCTTCAATGAACTAAGATAGCCCAGATTAACATTGCCCAGCTTTGAACTGGACATATCATTTATACCCAGCTTAATCTCATCGCCACCAATGGACCACCCCGCTCCACCGCCATTAACTGCAAAACTGGTACTGCCGGTAAATGAATCTACCAGATTGAACGAAACTGTAGTCTGAGAATCAGAATAGGTATAACTTCCTTCCTCATCCTGGGTCAATGTCCTGCCATTTACTACCACCGTATCAGTTGTAGCGCCATACTCACTGGCAGATGTGCCTGTTATCGCAAAGTCACTTTCACCGCTGCTTATATTTACCGAAACAAACTCATCTCTGCCTATACCGCTGGAAGCCAGATATAACGAACCTCCAGAAACAACAGCATCGACGCCGGTTGAACCAGTTTGAGCACCTATCACACTGGCTATGTCATTGAGAGAATCAGTCTCATCAAAATTAAAAGCTGTCGATGTTCCATCATTACCAGTAACAGTAAACTGCACCGCTCCGGTAGGCGCTGCGGTCATTATCTCTAATGCTGCGGCAGTCTCAGTTCTAGATTTAGTAATAGAAATAGCTGCCGGGGCGGTAGAACTCGCCCTCTGCACCCGAATATCACTTATCTCAGAGCTATCTGAGCCGCTTACATTATAACCCATTGAGCCGTCCAGCAGCTTTTTTCCGCCATAAGTCGTCGTACTCACCAAACGGTCTATTGCACCTATCGCATCATCTATCTCAGCCTGATATGCCGCCTTCTCGGCATCTGTAGTTCCACTATCGGCCGAAGCCAGAACAGCACTCTCTATATCGGTCAGCAGAGTACTTATCTCAGAGGCCGCCCCGTCGGCTGTATCTACTACCGACTTGAGCCTTTCTGCACTACTTATACGAGAATCAAGAGCAGTTATCTCCTGATTCAACCTGGTAGCTGCAATCAAACCGGCGGGATCATCTGCCGCCTTATTGATCCGCTTACCCGTTGATAGCCGGGTATTAGAATTCTGCAACTCTACCCCCAGCCGGACCAGGTTATTAGTCATAGCCGCAAAAGAAGAATTTAAACCTCTGAACATAATCTCTGCCTCCTCATACAACGATCGCCCGGAACAAATACAAACCCTTCATCAGGCCCGAGCTAAAATAAATAAGGCACCACCGCTATTAGCGATCGTGCCTCTTTTGACAATTGTATTTTATTTAATTTTCTGCCTTGCAAGCCCGTATCTGAGCCTACAACTAAATCTAAGATTTAAACTGCTGCCGACAAAACCCGTTCAACCTGAAATTGAATATATTTCTCCTGTCTTAACATAAAACATACCGATTATAACGATCATTACGAATACACCATAACTTGCAACCTGGTCAATAGCCACAACTACAAGTTACAGGACTATATCTTCCAGTTTATCTTATTACCCTTAAGACTAAGATCCGGCGTTTGAGCTTCACTCCCTACGGCAATTCCACCTATCTGACCTTTAGCCGCTGCCTGACCTTCCGGAGACAACTCCACCACATCGGCAGGTCCTGCTGAACGCTCAGGCTTAGAACCTGCATCTGCGTTCTTTTTCAACTTTGAAAAGCCACTCATGCAACCTGATACTTCCAGACCATTTTTACAATTACCACCAACTGAATTTAACATTCTTTCTCTCTCCCATAAAAACTTAAAACAACAACTATATTACCTCTGTTATGGATCTCAACTTGTACCCAACAAGCCCCAGGGACCGGAAGCAATACTCTGGTTTTCATTCATAAAAACCTCTCTGAATACCAGATCTACTAGCCG
>JAFGDI010000009.1 GCA_016932145.1 Sedimentisphaerales bacterium | reverse complement strand
CTTCACAGCGGCAGTATAATTTATCCCATCCACATAATCAAATAGAAATCACAGTCAGAGTGATCACGCTGCACAACAATATTTTCTGGCAAAAGGAATAATCATTATATCAGTCTTATTATAAAACTGACTTGTTGATATTATTACCGAAATAATACAGCAATTGTGTCAAAAAACACTTAGGATTTGTTATTAAACCAATTAGTGGTACTATTTGCAAATTTAACCAGAGAGAGCATAACAGGAACTTCCACAAGCACTCCTACAATAGTTGCCAGAACCGCAGGTGAAGCTGCTCCAAATAAGGAAATTGCCACAGCTACTGATAGTTCAAAAAAATTAGATGCTCCAATCATTCCCGCCGGTGCCGCAATATCATGAGGTATTTTAAGTTTCATACATGGGAGATATGAAATGAAAAATATGAAATAAGTTTGAATCGCCAAAGGAATTGCTATCAGGACAATATGTAATGGATTATTGATAATAACATCGCCCTGAAAGGAAAAGATCAACACCAGCGTCAACAATAACCCAACTATTGTCACATTATTAAATTTTGTAATAAAGTTATTATTAAAATAGTCCTGGCCTTTAGTCCTGATAACATGCACTCTGGTTAATATACCGCCAAGCAGAGGTATAACAACAAAAAGAAACACAGACAGCAGCAGTGTGTCCCAGGGTATGGTAATGCCGCTGACACCTAACAAAAATGCTACAATTGGAGTAAAGGCAAACAGGATTATTAGATCATTGGTGGCCACCTGAACTACAGTATAAGCAGGATTACCTCTGGTCAGAGAACTCCACACAAAAACCATAGCCGTACAGGGTGCTGCCCCAAGCAAAACCGCACCGGCAAGATATTCTCTGGCCAGTTCTGCCGATATTAATGAACTGAATACAATATAAAAGAAAAACCAGGCTATGCCAAACATCGTAAATGGTTTAATCAGCCAATTAGCTGTCCAGGTAACAAAAAGGCCTTCAGGGTTTTTGCCTACATTTTTTATACTGGCAAAATCAACCTTCATCATCATTGGATATATCATTAACCAAATCAGTACGGCTATGGGTATTGAAACTCTGGCGTATTCAAATTTACTCAGAAATTCAGGAATTACCGGCAGAAATTTGCCAATCAATACACCAATAACCATGCAAAGCAAAACCCATATAGTAAGATACTTTTCAAAAACACTTAAGCCTTTATTATTTTCCATAGTCGAATTGTCTGCCATATAAACACACTTAACCTTTCAACTTATATGCGGTAAAATTAACTCACTTTCAGCTATTTTATCTGATCAAGCATTTCCGGCAGGGTCAGGACGAACTGCTTGATTTCATCTCTGACTCGACGATAACAATTTAGCTGCTCTTCCGGGTCACTCAGGGCTTTAGCCAGAGCAGGCGGGTCCTGAAAGGCAACATGCAACACCCTGGCCTTACCGGGAAACATCGGGCAGGTTTCATGGGCATGACCGCAAACAGTTATCACATAGTCAAAAGGCACATCGTGTAATTCAGAGAGCAATTTTGAACTATGACCAGATATATCGACTCCTGCTTCCTGCATTACTCTGACAGCATGGGGGTTAAGGCCATGGGTTTCAATTCCCGCAGAATAAGGTTGTATCAGATCACCCTTAAGATGCCGGGTCCAACCCTCTGCCATCTGACTCCGGCAGGAATTACCTGTACACAAAAACAATAGTTTTATTCTTTCTGACATTTTAATCCTCAAATAACTGGTTTAATTACCCATTTTATTACACAATATATTCTTATCACACTTCCTGATCGCTATGAGCCTTTTAATATCGCTGATAACTATTCTATCGTTCCTGGCCTGTTGATAAATATGATCTACTAAACAATCATCTGCATTGCCACGGACTAAGCTATAATAAACCCACTTACCTTCTTTGCGGCTATTTACAAGCCCGGCATCAACCAGCTGCTTTACATGACGAGACACTGTCGCTCCTGCTATACCAAGCAGTTCAATCAACTGACAGGCACACAACTCGCCTCCCTGCAACGCACATACTATACGCAACCGGTTAAGGTCTGATAATGCCTTTAACTTATCCAGTATCATTACTATTTCCTCCTCAATCATTTCGTCATTTAGCTAAATATCTATCAATTATAATCTCCCATTTAGCATAATGTCAAATTAAGATCTGATTAATTTCACAAAAACACGCAATAGCGATTAGACTTTACTTTTAGACAAAATACCGATAAAATCCTGACCGATAAAGTGCAAAAAAAATACATCACATACTTTTACAGACAAAGGAATGTAACACATGGCATCATCAAAAGTTATACTCAATACTGAAATTCCCGGCTTTGTGGCTAAACGCGGAAAAGTTCGTGATATTTTTGATCTGGGCGACAAATTATTATTTGTAGCTTCCGACCGCATTAGTGCATTTGATGTCGTAATGGCCAATGGCGTGCCAGATAAAGGTGCAGTTCTGGCCCGGATATCTCTTTTCTGGTTCGACTTTCTTAAAGATACGGTGAAGAACCACCTTATAACCGCTGATGTAAGTAAATTCCCGGCTCCATTTAATAATTATGCTGACCAGCTCGCCGGACGCAGTATGCTGGTGAAAAAGACTAAGGTTTTACCTGTCGAATGTATCGTTCGCGGTTATATTACTGGCTCTGGCTGGAAAGAATATCAGAAAAAAGGTACAGTCTGTGATATTGTCCTGCCACAGGGGCTCAAACAGTGCGATAAGCTCCCTCAAGCCTTGTTCACCCCTTCAACCAAGGCAGAACAGGGTTTGCATGATGAAAATATCAGTCCGGAAAAAGCAGTTGAGATAATTGGCAAAGAAGCTGCGGATTTCGTAGCGGCCAAGAGCATAGAGATCTACAATAAAGCGGCTGATTATGCTGCCCAAAGAGGTATAATACTAGCTGACACCAAATTTGAATGGGGTTATGATGGTAATGACATTATTCTCATTGATGAAGTTCTTACCCCAGACTCTTCTCGCTTCTGGCCGGCTGATAAGTATGAGTCGGGCCGAGATCAGGAAAGTTATGATAAGCAATTTGTACGAAACTACCTGGAAAGCATTCAGTTCAATAAAATGCCTCCCGGACCGGTACTGCCGCCAGATGTGATCGAAAAGACCAGATTGAAATATATTGAGGCATATGAAGCTATCAGCGGCCAGAAATTCTGAGCTGTTTAATCAATTTACAATTAAAGCCTGGCCAGAACTGATTAAAAGCTAGTTCTGATCAGGCTTTTTTTTCATTACGATTAAGAACTGAAATATTAAGTTCTCAGTCCACTATAAATGTAGATACGCATGATTATGCGTCTCAAACGAAACGCAAACCGCGACGGTGTGCACAAACAAAATAAAAAAAGATGCCAGACATAAAAGCCCGGCATCTTCTTTATTTACCTAAAACGATTCTGAAATCGTTTATTTATCAGGTCAGTCGCGGGGTATAACCCTGACAAAACCGGCATCAATATACTGACCACCAGTAGTCTGGTGACAATAAATCGCTATCTTATTCTTACCGGGCTTGATCGACTTAAGTGCCTCTGCGGTTATAGTCGCAGGCTCATAATAACCTGTGAATCCTTTCAGGTCGCAGGCCAGAACGCCATTAACATAAACCTGAGCATCTTCATCATGATGAACAAATAACTTCAGGTCAGCGGGAACTTCACTGATCTCAAATTCACGCTGGATCCAGATATCAGAGCTGTCCCATTTTGTGCGAACACTTGCACCAGGTGTGCCATCGGTACCAAAACCAGCCTTGCCGGTCTTCCAGCCTGAAGCAGCGGCATCAAAACCAACTTCAAACCAATTATCAGTCGGCTTCTTGAAGGTATAATACCAGGTCTGGGCTTCATCATCATCAGCAGAAGAGGCTACAACATTGATTATCTTGGGAGCCTTAGGCAGCTTAGCCCAGGTGCCCTTAACAACATCGGCCTTCTTAACCCACTTTGACCATACCTTCTTATCATCCATCATGCGAATGAAAACACCACCTACTACCGGACGGGCCTTAAAGCCTCTGTGTCTGGCATTATGGGTCCAATACCAGTCAGTCATCGGACAACGATTTGGTGTATCGTTCAGGAACTTGATCAGCGGAGATACCAACGCTTCAAAATCATCTTTTTCGCCAGTAATAGACGCTGTCCATACTATCCAGTCGAGCTTGGTGTACTGACTGCGATTATCCAGCGGCAGGCCGTAAGTATTCTGTACCTTCTTGTAGTAGGCCATTTCTGTCTGAGCTACTTCATCTGGGAACAGATTGAGGTCCAGCAGACGATCCCAAACCAGATTATACTTCTGGCTCCAGGTGCCTGACTTATCAAAAGCGAGCTTGTAATGATCACCATCAGCAGCCATATCGATCCACTGCTTGACATACTGCTCGGCTGTCTCACGATAAGATTCAGCAGCAGCCTTATCGCCAACCATATCAGCCAGCTTGGCATAAGCACCCAGTGCTACGATAGCCTTAACAGACAGATTCACATTATGAGCCATGTGTCCGGCGAAATCATCGGTACAAAGCTGGTTTTCCGGGTCAAGACCCTTGCTCTTGAGATAGTCAGCCCACTTGGTCAGAATATCCCAATATTCTTTAATAAAGGCCACATCGTTATCAGCCTGAGCTATTGCAGCCATAAGAATGATCATATTGCCTGATTCTTCAACCGGCATCTGATCTCTTTCTGACCGTTCACCGCCACCATAGACCTGCCCCATAGCCTGAGGATAAGTGCCCACATCATGCGGAGCAAATGGGAAACGCCAACGCTCTGAACGAGAGTACTCAAGAATTGGAACTACTGTGGCCTTAGCCAGTGTATTGTTCAGCAATAAGACCTGAGGGGCAAATGGATAAAATACATCAACTGTACCCATACAGCCATTACTGTTATTTTCCTTACTGAACATCAGCGGCATGCCTTTGGCATCAGCAACGATCTTGTTGGCAGCCAGAGCCTGACGATATGCCAATGAACAAAGCAACTGATAATCAACACCACCGGCATTATATAAGTCTTCCAGCAACTCAACATCAAACTTCTCACAGCGGGCAGCTATTGACTTATAATCCTTTACTGCCTCGACAATGATATCATCTATTGTCTTGCCATTGCGAGCCCAGTATCCTTTGAGGTTCTGGCCAAAATACAGAACTGAATATATATCATCATAAGCGAAGATCGCCTGACAACTGGCATCGCCTTTGGCCTTAACCTTAAGGTCAAAGGTCATAGCCATAACCGGGGCATTATCTTCAACCTTGCGAGGCTGAGATATCTCAGCTCCAGTTGATATCTTACCAGAGTCAACAAAGCTCTTGCGAACCATATCACCAGCGGCAAAAACAGCAGTAGGCTTGAGCTTATTACTTGCAGAAAGATAGAAATAACCCCAATCAATACGAACACCGTCACCCTTGCGGCGAAGGACATTCTGGTCCTTAGTGCCAGCCTTAAGAGTGGTCATACCCTTGATATCAGCCTTTGACCAGACAACTGCCTGATTGCGTTCATGAACTACCAGATCCATAGCAGCATCAACATAAACTGAAACATCATGAGCCTTGCCATCAGTTGAGGTGACATTCCAGGTGGCGTAAACCACTGGCCGGCTCATCAGATCTATGTCATCAGGAAGGGCCGCCTGCAAGAATGTAAGTTCAACATTAACGCCAGCACCGGCAAAATTATAGATAGTTTTGGTCGGCAGCACCTTAAGGCTCTTCTGTTCCAGAACGGGGGCATCTGCCGGCTCGGCTCCCATAATACGGTATGCCTTGCCATCTACTCTTACCACAGAATTAAGAGTATTGTGGTCATCTGTCCAATGACGAGTTGCACCTTCATAAAGATTGTCATTATAGGACCATATGCTGAAATACGGGTCACAGGTGATCAGTGGAACTGCCGGTGGCCGAAACGCTTTGTCAGCCTTAAAATCAGCAGATGTTGCTGAATTTGACAAAACTGGTACTACCAGTAGTGCCATAAATAAGGCTGTAATGTAAGACTTTATTGTTCGCTTCATTACTTTCATTCTCCAAGTACATTGTTCTAGTTTCTTTGTAATACAATTACGCATCGTTATAACCTTATAAAAAACATTGTCGGAACAGTCATGCCGTCCCGACAATGTTCGCTCTATTCAATTATAAATGCCAATCATATAGTATTTTTTTGGAGAATTTCCGGATATTCGTGATAAACTTTTATTATCAGCTCCCCAAAGAGGGTATTAGCCCAGGCAAACCAACTTCTGGAGAAATCTTTTGGGTTGTCCTTATTGAACGATTCATGCATAAAACCAGTCCCGGCATGAGTAGCCTTCAGCATATGCAGACAAAGCTCAATTTCCTTTGCGTCTGTACTGGTAAGAGCACGCAGAATTATACCCATAGGCCATATAGTCTTTGGCCCAGTGTGCGGACTGCCGGCTCCTTCGGCAAATTCACCCTTGAAATACCAGGGATTATCTTCGCTAAGCAAATATTTACGGGTACGCTTGTACAGGCTATCACCGGGCTTATGAGCACCAAGATATGCCAGCGAAAGCAGACTTGGCACATTAGCATCGTCCATAAACAGGGCATTGCCATAACCATCAACTTCATAAGCGTATATTTTACCGTAACTTATATGCTTAACCACTGCATACTTCTCGATAGCCGCCTGTACCTCTTTAGCAAATGAACGACATTCTTTGGCAAATTCCTTATCACCGTAAACATCGGTATAAAATGTAGCCATCTGCTCTAAACTTATTACAGCAAATATGTTAGAGGGAATAAGGAAACTAAGGATAGTTGCATCGTCGGAAGGACGGAATGATGAAGCTATAAGCCCTACCGGCTTAAATGGATTTCCCACACCATCATGAACCGGAGCATCGGTCATACGGTCAGTTGAACGGGCAAAACGATACGGGGTATCGTGATAACCACCCTTTCGCTGCTCCTGACGGAAGGTCTTTACGATATTACGCATAGCCTTATCAAAATCGGCATCAAAAATCTCCTTATCGCCAGTTACCTTATAGTACTCATTAGCCAGCCGAACAACATAGCAAAGTGAGTCGATTTCCCATTTGCGTTCATGCACACCATCGATCGGTGATGGCTTATCTGAAGCCCAATGCGACTCGCGAGTCATATCCTTATAGAATGCATTAGCATAAGGGTCAAGATTAACACATTTGATCTGACGATTAACCAGACCCTTAACGAGATCTTTGAGCTTTGCATCCTTGGTAATCAAGGGCATATAGGGCCATACCTGAGCGGTAGAATCACGCAGCCACATAGCATCAATATCGCCAGTAATAATAAATGAGTCTGGCTTGCCATCAATAACTTCATAATCCACTGTCGTATCCAGAGTGTTAGGATAACAATTCTCAAACATCCAGGCCAGCTCTGGATCCTTTATCGCGGCTTTGACTTCTTTGATCGTGGCCTCTACAGACTCACTTACAAAGGTACGCTTTTCCGGAGCGGGACGATTTGAGACAAACTCAGCTGCACACAGTGAGCCTGCCAATGACAGTGAAAATGTCATAACTAATAATTTTCTTAACATATACTTCTGTTCCTTTCCAATGAAGGGTTAAAATTACGCCCTGCTATCAAGCTGATCCAGAGCGAACACAAATGCGCCTATTGAGACTGCCTTGCTGGTATCAAGTACCGCCGGGGCAATACCCAGTCTCTTTTCTGAGTCATACTTCACCTTGCGGGTTGTACCTGGCACCGTGATCTCCTTTACCGCACCGGAAATAAACTTCTGGCGGTCGGTTTCATTTTCAAGATCATAGCACTTCTGTACTATACGAGGCAACTTATCGCCTTTATAATTTTCAATAGTACCGTTCATTTCTGCCAGAACCGAATCAATGAACATCGGATAAGCCTTAG
>JAFGDI010000084.1 GCA_016932145.1 Sedimentisphaerales bacterium | reverse complement strand
GGCGATATTGATATAGTTATCACGGATTTGTTGGTTGGTGCTGTGTTCGGTTATTTACTGCTTTGTTATATTTATAAAAGAAAAAAATAGGGGGAATTAAAGGGGTCAGACCCCTTTAATTAGATATGTGAACAATAAACAAGTTGAGACAATTGAATATATCCCTCGTCTGATCGCGTGGGAGGTTACTCGTCGCTGTCATTTGAAATGTCGGCATTGTCGGGCGGGGGCGTTGGACCAGGCTTATGCAGGTGAGTTTAGTACCAGCGAGTGTAAGGCTTTGCTGGATAATATAGCTCAGTTGTGCAAGCCGATAATAATTCTGACTGGTGGCGAGCCGATGCTTCGCAGTGATATCTACGAGATAGCCCGTCATGGTCATGAGCTGGGTATGCGTATGGTAATGGCGCCTTGCGGTCAACTGGTAGATGATGATTCAGTGGCGAAGATGGTTGCTGCGGGTATAGAGTGTATATCTCTTTCGCTTGATGGTGACCGTGCGGCCAGTCATGATGAATTTCGTAATACTCCCGGTGCATTTGATTCGGTTATGAAAGCGGCCGCAGCGGCCCGGGCCGGCGGTCTGCCGTTCCAGATAAATACGACAGTAACCCGTGATAATCTGGAACAGTTGCCCGGCATAATGAAACTGGCAGCCAATATGGGAGCGGTAACATTTAATCCTTTTTTACTGGTGACAACCGGTCGCGGTTCTGAACTGGCAGGGCATGAGCTAACGCCAGAACAATATGAGCAGACATTGCAATGGCTGGCAGAAAAGGAACTAAAGGGGACGGACCCCTTTAATTTACAATTACAACAAGATTGCAAGTCTGGTAATATAATTGACTCAGAAAAACAGGTGACTGTCCCCGGTTTGGCTATACGGGTCACATGCGGGCCGCAATATCAGCGTATAGTCAGGCAGAGTGATACGGGCTGCGGTGCTGCGCCTAAAGGTCACGGCGGCCATAGTGGTGGTCATAGTGGCGGTCATAGTGGCGGTCGGGTGCATGGTTCAGGTTGCATGGGCGGTAAGAGTTTTGCTTTTATCAGTCATACCGGCAGTGTGCAGATCTGCGGTTTTCTTGATATTTCCGCCGGGCAGATAAAACCAGAATCGCCGGATTTTGTTTCCATCTGGCATAATAGCGAATTCCTGGCTGCTATACGCAATGTGGATAAATATCATGGCAAATGTGGCGTATGTGAATACCGGGTCGTTTGCGGTGGTTGCCGGGCACGGGCTTTTGCTAGTAGCGGCGATTATCTGGGTGATGAGCCGATGTGTGATTATAAGCCAAAAGCCCGATCATAAAACGCCGTTTCCTTGCATAAAAGTTGATGTGTGATATTGTTTTAATGCAATGTTTTTTTGCTGTTTTCTTCGATTGCATTTGTTATCATAATATATTCAATTGCTCTGAAATTTTCATAAAAAAGATGTCTAATAAATGAACTTGCACCACATATAGTATTATTATACTGCTATTATATGAACGCGCAGTACCTTACCTAATTTAACAGGAGTTAACATGACATTAAAAAGATTTCTATTGGTATCAACATTGTCGCTGCTTTGCAGTTCGTTACTAAATGCCGGGGAGGTATATCTTTCTGAGCTGGATATGGCTAATTGCCAGCAGGGCTGGGGTCAGCCGGGCATAAATGTCAGCGTCGATGGCAATAAGCTCACGATTGGCGGAGAGCAATACGACAAAGGTCTGGGCACTCATTCAGACAGTGCTATTCTTTTGCAGCTTGATGGCAAGGTAAAGAGTTTTACCGCTATGGTTGGTGTAGATTCTGAAACCGGTGCGCGTGGCTCGGTTCGTTTTGTTATTTATGGCGACAATAAAAAGCTATACAGCAGTGAACTGCTCAAAGGTGGTCAGCCGGCCACTCAGGTAGCTGTAGATCTTAGTGGTGTGCGTGAGCTTATGCTGCTTACTACAGCCGGCGACAATGGCATAGATTATGATCATGCCAACTGGGCCCAGGCCAAGTTTGTCTATGATGGAGCGGCTCCGAAAACTGCGTCCCAGCCAGTAGAAGAGAAATACATACTTACACCGCCAGCCCCGGCAGAGCCTCGCATTAATAGTGCCTCTATCTTCGGCGTGCGACCTGGCAGTCCGGTTTTATATACCATTGCCGCCACCGGCGAGCGGCCGATGACCTTTTCGGCTAAAGGTCTGCCCAAAGGTGTTACTGTTGACGAAAAGACCGGTCAGATCACTGGCCAGACCGTTCGGGGTAGCTATAAGGTAACGCTTATTGCCAAAAACAAATTGGGTAAGGCAACTAAAGAACTCACCCTCGAAGTGGGCGATAAAATAGCCCTTACTCCGCCGATGGGCTGGAATAGCTGGAACTGCTGGGGTTGTGCCATTGACGAGGCCAAGATCCGTGACAGTGCCCAGTGGCTGGTGAAGAGCGGGCTTATCAATCATGGCTGGCAGTATATCAATATTGATGACTGCTGGATGAAGAAGCTCGATACCGATGATGAAGTACTGGGCGGTACCCGGCGTGATGAGCAGGGTTATATTCTCACTAATAAGAATTTTCCTGATATGCGTAAATTGACCGATTATATTCATGGCCTTGGTCTCAAGACAGGTATTTATATTTCTCCCGGTCCGAGTACCTGTGCCGGTTTTGAGGGCAGTTATAAATACGAGAAGCAGGATGCCGAGATATTTGCCGCCTGGGGCTTTGATTATCTCAAGTATGACTGGTGCGGTTATGGCAGTATAGTTCGCAACCCTGACCTGGTAGCACTCAAGCTGCCGTATATTCACATGGCACATTATCTGGCCCAACAGCCGCGTGATATTGTCTATTCACTCTGTCAGTATGGCATGGGTGAGGTATGGCAGTGGGGCGGTGAGGTGGGCGGCAATTGCTGGCGTACTACCGGCGATATTGTTGACACCTGGGGCAGTATGGCAGGTATTGGCTTCGATCAGGCCAAGTGCACACCCTTTGCCAGACCAGGTAACTGGAATGACCCTGATATGCTGGTAGTAGGTAAAGTTGGCTGGGGTCCGAACCTGCACGACAGCCGTCTGACACCCAGCGAGCAATATACACATATCAGTTTGTGGTCATTGCTGGCGTCGCCGCTGCTCATAGGCTGCGATCTGAGCCAGTTAGATGAATTTACCCTGAACCTGCTCACTAACGATGAGGTCATCGCCGTTAATCAGGACTCGCTGGGCGTACAGGCCGGTCGCAAGATACAGACCGAAGAAGGCGAAGTATGGGTTAAGCCCCTGGCCGATGGCTCTTATGCGGTTGGCCTTTTCAATCGGGGATATATTGCCAGTGAAATAGAGGCTGATTTCGCCGCTCTGGGACTTAAGCCGGGCAAATACCAGGTGCGAGACCTCTGGCGTCAGCAGGAACTGGGTAATTTCAAGGGAAGTTTCAAAAGCCAGGTTCCTCGTCATGGCGTTGTACTGGTTAAGGTCACTCGCAAATAAGTTAAACTAAAGGATATGGTCGCTGGCAAAGCGATGGCGACCCAGGTGTGGATTATCCCTTGTGGTGTTGGCCACGAAACAATACAGAGCAAAGGAAGCAGGAGTAATATCTTGCTTCCTTTTTCATTTTACTATATGCTTGTTGTTATGGAGGCATAAGGTATGCAGAGTATAATAAAATTTGCAGCGGAAACGGTTATTGCCAGTTTGATATTGGTTACTGGTGTGTCATCTTTATTGGGGCAGGATAATGCCGGGCCGCTGGTAATTACCATAGACCCATCGGCAACAGCCCAGACAATAGAGGGTTTCGGTGCTTCTGATTGCTGGTCGGGGCAATATGTAGGTAACTGGCCGGCGGAGAAGCTCTCTGCTATGGCTGATCTGCTTTTTAGTACCGAAACTAAAGCTGATGGAGCAGCGGCTGGTATTGGCCTGTCGATCTGGCGATTCAATCTGGGAGCGGGCAGCCGGCATCAGCAGAATATCTTTGATCACTGGCGGGCGGCAGATTGCTTTCTCGTTCAGGAAGGTGATTCTGCGGGCAGTTATGACTGGACTCGCTGTAGTGGTCAGGTAAAACTTTTACAGGCGGCAAAGAGCCGGGGCGTAGAGCATCTGGTTGCCTTTGTCAATAGCCCGCCTTATAGCATGACCAAAAATGGCAAGGCGTTTTGTGATCCATCTGTCGGCTCAACTAATCTTGACCCAGACAAAAGAGATGCTTTTGTTCGCTATCTGGCCGAGGTATTGGATTATTTCCGTGACGACTTGCAGATAGAGTTTAAGTCTGTCTCGCCGATAAATGAGCCGCAATGGGACTGGGATGAAAATCCACACCGTAAAGGGTTTGCCCAGCAGGAAGGGTGCCGTTATGGTAATGAAGATATTAAGCCGGTAGTTGACTTGTTGGCGGCGGAACTTGTTCGCCGCAAGCTGGGAACTGATATTGATATAACCGAAGCCGGTGATATCAGCTTTCTCTATACTGAGGTGGTCAAAGGCAAGCAGCTAAGCAGGTTCTATGACCCGGCTTCGCCGGAATATATGGGCGATACTGTCAGAGGGATAGTCTGTGGGCATAGCTACTGGTCCGATGGACCGGCACGACTGGTAACTGACCGGCAGGCTCTGCGTCAGGAGCTGGATAAATATAAGGTGCGATATGCACAGAGCGAGTACAGCATTATAGGAGAGCAGCCCGGCATGAAAGGGCACCGGCGCGACCTCGGTATCGACTCGGCCTTATGGGTGGCACGAGTTATCCATTGTGATCTGGCTATTGCCAATGCCGTTAGCTGGAGCTGGTGGCTGGCTATCTCGCCCTATGATTATAAAGATGGGCTGATCTATTGCGATAAGAACGATACCGATGGTAATTATTATCATTCGAAAATACTCTGGGCACTGGGTAATTACAGCCGCTTTATCCGGCCGGGCATGAAACGGCTCGAACTGACTCGCTCTGATAATAAAACGCCGCAGCAGGTGCTCGATGATCTGCTGGTCTCTGGCTATTGCCGGGCTGATGGCTCTGAGATCGTTCTGGTATTGGTAAATTTCGGCCAGGAGCCTGAGACGGTGAAACTTAAACTTGCCCAGGATGCCTCTTATACGCCGGGGCATAGCTGGCAGAGCTATATTACCGCAGGCAATACTCCCGGTGTTAATGATCTCTCACCCGGCGAGAGCTACTTGCCCGATGCCAATATAACCCTTACCCCCCGCAGTATCACCACTCTGGTCCTTACGGTCCTTACGCCGGACGGGCGAAACAGGTAGCTCAAGCATCCTTGCTTGAGATTTAACGCTCTTGTCAGCTACAGCCCGACACGGTCCTTACGGTCCTTACGCTCACGCGGGCGAAACAGGTAGCTCAAGCATCCTTGCTTGAGATTTAATGCTTTTGCCAGTTTCACCTGACAATAGCAACCCAAAGTAACAGTTGCCCCTGTCTTTTTCTTATCTCCTGCTCAACTGATCCACTGTTCACCTGCTCTCGTGCGAAGCACGCGTGGCGACTGGGGAGATAGTACCGCGAGCGCAGCGAGCCTTAAGAGTCCCGGGCTTCAGCCGGTTCTCTAAGCCATGAGCGCAGCGAATACCTTATAATAAAAAGGCAACATCGAGATATCATTCTCCATGTCGTTTTTATCTTCCGTAGAGACGCATGATTATGCGTCTCCAATTTTCCCACCGGTTCCAATTGTAATACCAATTACATCAACATACCATTACACCGCATAATTACGATGCTAATCACTGCGATGTAACAT
>JAFGDI010000083.1 GCA_016932145.1 Sedimentisphaerales bacterium | reverse complement strand
TCGGCGGCTGAAATATACATAAACCTGTTGCCAGCATCCATAAGACGATGATAGTCTTTGGAACAGATCTGATTACCGGTATTATTATAAAGATTGTAACCATTTGAAGTTGCGATATAGGTCTTAATGCCATTAAGATTCTCCGGCGGCACGCAGGCCAGCGGCACAGGCAAAAACTTGCCTTTAACCCCGCCGTCACCACCACTGTCACACGCCGGGGCTTCAGCTGCAATAGACCCTGATTGTAAACTACTCTTCAACTTCGCCTCCCAAACTAAATAAATGCTAGATAGTGTCTTTTCCTATCTACACCTCTTTAATCGTCCCAACTGCCGACCAACTTTAACAGCACACTACAAAAATGTAAAAAAAATCCTTTCTCTGTAAACCTATTCCCATAACACAATTACACCCACCTACCAGCCGGCACAAATAAACTTTCACCAACAATTACCAGCCATTAACCTTATCAATCCCGGAGCAAGCCCTTACAATCGTTATAATCAATATAAACCTAAGCACTGACTGATAATATTACTTTATCCCGGCTAACTCAATCAAAAGCAAACCACGGACAGACCTACTGACTCTTTTTCCCTGATACATCAGAAAACATGAAAAACAGTTCAAAATGCTATCCAATACTCTTCCTATTCCACCTTAAATTCATGCACTCCAGTTGAAAAATTATCCTGACCGGTTATCATCAATCGCAAGCCATCTGTCTGCACCGGCAGAAAACTCACACCGTCAAAATCATCTTTGGTTACTTTATAATCACTAAAATTCTGTACCGGCTTAAATTCATCTCCTTCTCGATAAAGCACCTGCCAGGAACTCGGAATACGACATTCACCCCGCCCGGTATCATCAAACCAGTACACACTGACATTCGATACACTCGCCGGGGCGGCAAAATCATACTGCACATACTCTGTCGTTCCTTTATGCGGCCAGAAATGCAAAAAACCCTTCTCGTGATCACCTGATGACCGGGGCACAAGCTGGTCATTAACAAATTCCGCTTTGGTATTACCTACATTTGATAAAAACGAAACACTCACCTTACTCCGCGAGGCAATAGTTGGGGCCGCTATAGCATTAACCTGCTCTTGCTTATACGGCAGCCACACCGCCATGGGCATCTTACCCCGGTGCGCCCAGGCATAATAAGGTATCGCCCTGAACCTGCACGCCACCCGCTCTTTTCCGCCATCAGCTTTATTATGCAATTCAAAAGCCGTACCTGAAATAACCACAACACCATTAAGCTCATCCGAGAATGATACCTCCAACGGCGAATCCTTATCAAAAAGCAGATTCAACACTTTTCCACCTTCTACATCTGCACCCTCAACGCAATAAACCAGCGGACCTCTTTGTATCGCCATCTTACCAACATTATCGACAACCCGCTCATCGCAGATCAGACGCCTGACCTCCATTGGCAGATCAATTGTCACAATATCACCAGACTGCCATTTACGATCCAGTACAACATAACCATTTAAAGGCTCAACTGCTACCTCCTGACCATTAACCGCTATTATAACCGGCTGAGTAGCTTTATCAATAAATGTATATAGTGCCGAAGAACTAAATTCGCCCGTCCAGTCCGGAATACGAACATTTACGGCAAACTTCTCACTGGCAGCCGGATTGACCGTAAGCTCAACCCTGCCTTCCCACGGATAACGCGTAACCTGTCTCAGATTTACAGCATTATCGCCCAGCTTTATCTCTGACTCACTATCAACATACATATTCACATATATAGCCTTATCACGCACCGCATATACATAGCCGGGCACAGAGGCGATGAACCGACATATATTACTGGGGCAACAGGCACAACCAAACCAGGGACTGCGTTCATGACCGGCTACCGACTCCAGCGGATTAGGATAGAAAAACTTCATACCGTCCAGCGACACTCCACTGAGCAAGGCATTATACAATGACCGCTCCATTATATCTATCGGACGAGAATCGCCATGAAACAGGAACATTCTCTGATTCCAATAGACATTGGCTATGGCCGCACAGGTTTCACAATAAGCCGAGCGGTTAGGCAATTCATAATTATCGCCATAAGCCTCACCGGCATGACGGGCGCCAATACCACCTGTTATATACAGCTTCTTATCTGCCACATTCTGCCAGATAGCATCAATAGCTTTAACAAAGTCAACATCGCCGGTAATGGCCGCAACATCTGCCATTGCCGTATATACATAGTTTGCACGCACAGCATGACCTACCGCTTCTGTCTGCTCAGTGAGCGGCTTATGCGACTGACTATAATCCGACCTTATACCAGCATACCTGCCCCGCTGATGTAAAAACCATTTCGACTGCTGCAAATATCGCTCATCGCCTGTTGCCCGATAGAGCTTGACCAGACCAATCTCTATCTCTTCATGACCGGGAACTCCTTCATTTTTACCCGCAGCAAAAGTAGCCACCACCAGATCAGCACTCTTAATAGCTATATCCAGAAAAGACCGCTTGCCTGTCGCCTGATAATGAGCCGCTGCTGCTTCATACATATGCCCCAGATTATATAACTCATGGGCACTGGCCAGATCGTCCCACCTGTCCTTATGATAACAACAGGCAATATTTTTCTTATGTTCACGAGCCTTCGCTGTATAGGCAGTGTAAAGATAGCCATCAGGCTCCTGAGCTGCCGCTATATATGAAATCACTTCATCAAGATAACTATCCAGCTTAGCATCTGGCTTTACCATTAGTGAATATGAAGCACCCTCTATCACTTTATACACATCGGTATCATTAAAACCAAACTCGCCATCCCATAACTTATCAGACAACTTACCCGCTATCTTAAAATTCTCTATGCGATTAGTATCTTCACACATCTTAAAGGCAAATGGTATTGTAGATACCCGATTAACCTCCATACGCGACAGCCAGAACTGGTCCGTAAATTTTACCGCAGTAAATGGCACCGGCTGAAATGGATAATCAGCACCAGACGAACCCCACACCATGCCGGACATATAAATCATTGCCGCTAAAAAAAAACAGACCGCCTTATTCATAATCGACTCCTATCTGAATTGTCGCACTTTCTATCTTTCAGACACACGCCCCTTTAATATGAACTCTGAAATCCGGAAATAACCTTCCCCGGCTGCATTATTTCTTCTTCTGGCCATAGTAAGCGTTCTTACCATGCTTACGCAGATAATGTTTGTCCAGCATATATTGGGGCAGCATGGGCAATGCCGGGTTAATAACTGCCGCCTTTAATGCCATCTCTGCCACCTGTTCCAATACCACCGCTGACTCAACACTCTTGAGAGCATCTGCCCCCCAGGTAAAAGGGCCATGACCTGCCACCAAAACCGCCGGCATTTGCATCGGATCTTTACCAGCAAAGGCATCAACTATGACCTTACCTGTATTAAGCTCATAATCAACCTCCACCTGCTCACGCGTCATTACCGCCGTAACCGGAATTGCACCATAAAAATAATCTGCATGAGTAGTGCCCAGACATGGTATTGACCGACATGCCTGCGACCATACCGTCGCATTTAATGAATGAGTGTGACATACACCGCCCACCTCTGGAAAACTGCGATAGAGTTCCAGATGGGTGGGGGTGTCCGAAGAAGGATTAAGTTCACCCTCAATGATCGTACCGTTAAGGTCCAGCAAGACCAGCTTGTCGGGCGTAAGCTCACTATATGATATGCCGCTTGGCTTAATAACCACTATGCCGCTTTCACGATCTATTCCACTTACATTTCCCCAGCTATAGATCACCAGACCTCGTCTGGGTAATTCCAGATTCGCCTGACATACCTTCTCTCTTAGTTTCTTGAGCATCATATAAATTTTTACCTGTTTTATTGAAAATATAAATTGCAGATCAACGCCGGTTTTGCTCTGTCACTGATTCGCCTGCCTTTTAATATCCAGCAGCTCTTTCATCACCCCGGCCATAGATATAGTATTACCGGCAACACCAAAGCCATCATGCAATTGTTTATACAGCTTATATAGCCGGGCATACACCTTCACATTTGCCGGATTGGGCTTATAGACAACATCTTTTACTCCTGACATTGCCTTTTGCGCCGAACTGAAATCTTTATATGCACCAGCCACTACTGCCGCCGCTATTGCCGATCCCAACGCACATGTCTGTGCAGAACGAGACACTTTCATCTCACGATTACATATATCGGCATATATCTGCATTACCATCGGGTTTTTCTCTGCTATGCCGCCACAGTTGACCACTTCTTTTATTTTCACTCCATACTCTTCTATCCGATTGATTATTGTCAACGCACCAAATGCCGTCGCCTCTACCAATGCCAGATAGATCTCTTCCGGACGAGTGTGCAGCGTCTGACCCAACAGCAAACCTGTTAATAACTGATCTACCAATATTGTACGATTACCATTATTCCAGTCAAGAGCCAGCAGACCAGACTGACCCGGCTTGAGCCCAGCCGCCTTCTTTGTCAGACTGACATGTGAACCATCTTCCTTACCCCCTGGCTGTATATAATTAACAAACCAGTTGAATATATCACCTACCGCCGACTGACCTGCCTCAATACCAAAATAACCAGGCAAAACTGAACCGTCAACTATACCACAGACACCGGGTATATCTGCCAGCTCACTCTTACTATCTGCTACCATTATATCACAGGTACTTGTTCCTATTACCTTGACCATTGTACCTGGCGCCACTCCTGCTCCTATCGCACCCAGATGACAGTCAAAAGCAGCTACCGCAATCGGTATCCCCGCAGGCAGACCCAGTTTGTGAGCCCACTCCTTTGTCAGCTTGCCCGCCTCTGAGTCAACCGCAGCAGTAGTATCATATAAGCGGTCACGCAGGTCAGCCAGACGCGGATCGAGCATAGCCAGAAACTCTTTGTCCGGCAACCCGCCCCATTGCTCATTATAAAACGCCTTATGCCCCGCGGCACACCTGCTCCGTACCATCTTATCTGGCGTTACATCTGTGCCTGACAATACCGCCGTTATCCAGTCACAATACTCCACCCAGGTATAAGCTCCCATAAATACCTGCTGATCAACATTAAGACAATGCCATATCTTACTAAAAAACCACTCCGATGAATAAATACCGCCGCACTTGGCCAGATATTCCGGGCGATGCGCTGCCGCCAGCTCCGTTATGCGAGCCGCCTCCTTATAAGAGGTATGATCCTTCCACAACCAGGCCATAGCATTAATATTGCCCTTATACGCCGGAAGCATGGACAATGGCACTCCCTTTTCAGTAACCGGCATAGGCGTCGAACCTGTTGTGTCAACCCCAATACCTATTACCTTATCTGCCCCAAATGACTTATCCTGACTTATTGCCTCTGCAATAGCTCCCTTTATCGTCAGCTCTATACCTCGTATATAGTCTGACGGGTTCTGACGAGCTACATTATGATCACCGGCATCCAGAACTATACCAGACTCGCCACTTTCATATTCATATATGCTTGTGCCTACTTCTTCACCATTGGCTGTATTAACTATCAGACAACGAACCGAGTTCGTACCATAATCAAGCCCTATAACATACGACATTTTTTTATTCTCCAGGTTAGATTTTATTCTCACCTATATATAATACCTTCTTAACACAGCAATTGTAACCCCACTTTAGCAAGTATTTTACACCAGTTTGCGTTTACTCCTCTAACCGCTTTTTAACAATTCCTGCTTAAAAACCAAATACCACATAACCACCCATAAAACATATACTTACAATACATTTAATGCAAAATAACAACTTTGACAAACTATCAATAATCCATTTTACGAAAAATAAAAAATCCAAAAACATTTGATTTCCACTTGCAATCTCGTTATTATGGAATCCACTTATTTCAACTGTTAACTTTCAGAGTATTTTAACAACATAATTGTCCACAGGATTAAAGCAGGAAGTGTGTATGAGCAATAAGATGTATAATATCCTGATCGTGATCGACACATCACGCGCTTCAGGCAGAAAGTTTTTAACTGGTGTCGAAAAATATTTATCCGCTTTCGCAAACTGGCGAGTATCTATTCTCCCGCCTGAGTATCTCAGAAAAAACAAAGATAACGAACAAAAAATCTTTCCTCTCAATATGGATGAGATCGACGGCCTGATCGTCAGAGACTCAACCGACCTCGACTACCTGCTTAATATCAATAAACCCAAAGTTATCAACGACACACAGAGAGAGCTTATACCCTTTACCTCTACTATAGTCACTGACTCTAAAGAAGTGGGAAGAGTCGCCGCTGATTACTTCCTCGGGCTCGGTTTCAAAAACTTCGCCTATTGCGGCTTCGATGAATTGCCCTGGTCACATAAACGCTTTGAAAGCTATCAGCAAACGCTCAAAGAAGCTGGTATCGAAAATGTATATAACTTCACACCACAACCTGACACCGGCAAGAGCGACTGGGAATCTATCGCCCAATGGCTCAATGAGCTGCCCAGACCTCTTTGCGTCTTTGCCTGTAATGACGACAGAGCTGTTTATGTACTGGAAGCATGCAAGCTATCAGACATTAAAACACCTGAAGAAGTTGCCGTTCTGGGCGTTGACAATGATGAGCTGGTCTGCAACCTCTCTTTCCCGCCACTTTCCAGTATAGAGCTCGACTTCGAGAAATCAGGTTTTATCGCCGCCCAGCATATTGACCAGCTTATCCAGCACAAGGCCAATCACAAGATAATCTATGTTAAACCCACCGAAGTCATAAATCGCCAGTCAACTGATATCCTGGCCATCGAAGACGAAAATGTGCTTAATGCCCTGATTTACATTCGCGAAAATTACAAAAAAGCTATCCTTACCAAAGATATAGTTAACGCCACCTGCATATCCAGAAGAGAACTGGAAAAAAGATTTAATCGCTATCTGAAAAAATCCATTAAAAGCGAGATTGACAGACTTCGCACTAACTGGATCAAGAAAAAACTTCTCAATAGTAATGAATCTATCGGAAATATCATCAAAGACATAGAGTTCACCGACCCGGAACATTTCTCCCGCTATTTCAAAAATGCCACCGGAAAAAGCCCCTCATCTTTCCGCAAAGAAAACAAGATCTGAGCCCGGCAACTTTACCACCTGTCCCGATAGCTCTGAAATAATATTAAACCTGAAAGTTAATTTCTTTCAGGTTTTTTTATTACTTACCCAAAAACACTATTAACCCCTTAAAAATAAACAGTTACATAACTGAAAACCAATAATAAGCCCACAAATCATCACCACCTGACATACTGGCATCTCAAATAAACTGGTATCTTGTTGCCAAAATACAATTTAACGCCAATAATTATATGGGTGTTTGTCTGCCTGGTCTCTATTCGAGACAAAATAGTAAACTCATCTGGTATTGAGGTGGCATAATGATAATTTTCAACTGCCCTGTTTGTGGCGAAAAAATGGAGGCTCCTGAAGAACTGCGTGGCCAGTCACTGCTTTGCCCTACCTGTGGCGAACCTGTGGGTGTCCATGGCATAAATGTGCCGCTTACGCCGGATTCTCATACTTGCCATACTGACCTGCCCATTTACGCTACCCCGCGAAAAATACCTGTAATTTCCATTTCCATTATTGGCATTTTCGCCTTACTTTATTATCAGATACATATCAATAACTGGGAAAACCGCAATAGCAAACAAATAATAAATCTATGCCAGCAAGTAACTTACCTTCTGGAACAAGACCAGCTCGATTCAGGTATCAGAAAATACATGGAACTGGAAGAGTTCATCGCTGACAGAGTAATTACCAAAAGCGACAATACCCAACAGATCGACCTGGCCAGAAACAGCTTTGAAATGACTGCCAGATACATACACTGGAACACTCTCGAAATAGCTTACTACTCACAGGCCATCGCATCACTTAAATCTATCAGCCAAAAACAACCAACAAAATGGACCGTCCAAAAGGCAAATAAAGAATACCAAATCAGTGACCCTGACGATCAGCTACCAATTATAGATAAGTTAATAATCGGAAAATGGCTCAACCCCAAACAATATGGTAATGGCGAAATTGTTATTACTCAGGAAAATGAGCTCTATTTCCTCATTCAGCAGCCAGGCTCTGGCAAATTAAATAAAATTGCCATAGAAAAAACAAATTCCGCACTGCCCGGCACATGCTTCATCGAAACTGGCGAAAACCTCTGGGGCATTATGTACAGAATAAACGAAAACAACGACCTGGAGATCTGGGACAAAAGCGGTTATATTTCTACCGCCAGTAAGATAATAGCTCCTGAATGACCGCCAGATATATACATAACAATATTGCCGCTAATATTTTATATCAATCAATAGGTTATGACCGTCTTAACATCGTATCCACTTAATTTGGACCTGCCATTTAGGAAACCCAATTCGATCAGAAAAGACACGCCTACTATATCACCGCCCAGACGCTCTACCATCTTACAGCAAGCACTCATCGTTCCGCCGGTAGCCAGAAGATCATCACAAAGCAATACTTTCTGACCGGGCTTAACTGAATCGGTATGTATCTCAAGATTGTCGGTGCCATATTCCAGCTCATAACTTTCACTGATAACATCATAAGGCAATTTGCCCGGCTTACGAACCGGAACAAAACCACAGCCCAGACAATGTGCGATAGCCACACCAAATATAAAACCGCGACTCTCTGCTCCTATCACCAACTCTATGCCCTTGTCCTTAAACGGCTCTGCCATAGCAGCACATGCTATACGCAAACCATCTTTATCCGCCAGCAGAGTAGTAATATCACGAAACAATATGCCTGGCTTAGGAAAATCTGGTATATCACGGATCAATGCTTTTATCTTAGTCTGAAATGTACTATCTGTCATTTGTTAGTCCTGCCCTTTTCGCAATTTCTTTCTGAACCGTTAGAACAAACCATTAGAATAGTCTCTACTTTGACTATTGTCCAATAAAAAAAGGCTGATAATCACACAAAGCATTATCAGCCTTTTAGTTAGATCACTTATTGCCTGCTCAATCCTGCAAGATCAAAGTTGAATGCAGTTTTGTCAGGGCCTCTTTTTCGATCTGACGAACCCGCTCGCGAGTCAGGCCTATTTCCTCACCTATATCCTTCAGAGTCATTGGCTCACTGCCATCAAGACCATATCTCATTTTGAGTATAGTCGCCTCGCGCTGATCCATCATATCCAGAATGCCGCGAATATTCTCGGCATCATCTGCATTTTGCATCGGCTCATCTGGTCTGGGGGTCTTTATGTCCTCCAGCATATCGTTAATGGCATTACTCTCATCATTAGCCGGCATCTGAGCTCCGGAAGCCGAAGCCTCCACTGCCTTGCGGATTATATTCAACTTACGCGGCGATACCTGCATAGCCTCACTCATCTCTGACAAAGATGGAGTTCTGCCCAGCTCATCTATCAGCGTTACCCAACAATGTTTCCAACGGGTTATCATCTCTACCATATACGCAGGCACATGGATCGGCTGGGTACTGTTCACCAGCGAACGCTTGATCGCCTGCTTGATCCACCAGGAAGCATAAGTACTGAATCGCACGCCATGAGCAGGGTCAAAACCCTCCACCGCACGCATCAGACCCAAATTACCTTCCTCTATCAGATCTGCCAATAACATGCCCGCTTTGACATATTTCTTGGCTATATTCACTACCAGACGCAAATTACTGCGTATCATCAAATCACGAGCCTCATGATCTCCCATCATGATACGCTCTGCCAGAACCTTCTCCTCTTCTGCATTCAGAAGGCCGGTCTGATTGATTTCCTCCAGATATACTTGTAATGTCGAGTCAACCATGAACTACACCTTATTGTCGCAAATATTTATTAAGACACAACTTATAGCGACAGAACATAAACGCTGTATCTTTTCTCCACTATTCCTCTACTATTATCGGTTCTTATTTTATTATAGTTTAATATACCTCTGCGGTTTCAATTATTATTCTTACCTCTTTACATATAACCACAAACTGGTAAGCCCAGTTCCGTTTTTCTCTGCTCTCATTGAAGATTTTTAATAACAAAGGCCGATAATATACTACATGAAAAAGATTGCCTTACATCTATTAATGTCTTCAACATTAGGTTTTTCCCTATTTTTTTCTGCTAGTTGCTCACCTCGTGTGGTTTATACCCCTAAAGATGAGGCAAAGTTCATTAAACCAACTGTCGCAGTTATCGGTTTTGAAAACAGAGTGCCATCAAAAGTGCAAAGCCAGGTTGGCAATGGCATGTCAGAACAACTCACCGAAAGACTTATTTCCACTAAAAGATATGTTGTTGTCGAAAGACAATACTTCAACCAGATACTCAGAGAGTTAAGTAATAGTAAAAGCGACCTGTTCCGGGAACAAGGCCGACTTAAAAGCGGCGAATTAAAGCATGTTAACTACCTTATTCGCGGAGTAATTACCGATTATGGACATGTCGAAACCACTCAGGGCATTTTAAGGCTCTTCGACTGGGGATTGTTTGGCCCCAGCTCATATGTCGTTGTCGCTGCTAATATTACCGTTATTGATGTACAATCTGGCCAGAATATAGCCAGTGTCAGCGTTGAAGGCAAAGCCAAAACTACCAGCCAAAAAGGTGATATGCGCGACGATTCTGTACCTTTTGGCGGACATGCCTTTTATAAAACAACTCTGGGAAAAGCCACAAAAAAAATGCTTAATGATGCCGTTGTTAAAATCGCTGATA
>JAFGDI010000008.1 GCA_016932145.1 Sedimentisphaerales bacterium | reverse complement strand
GTACATGAGATAACCGCCGTAGCCAATAACGGCCTCGATATTGAAATGCCCGGCGGTAAATATCTCAATCCAGACAATCTCGAGATCATGGTTCGTGCCGGTAAGGTTAAACAGGCCACCATAGATGATAAGGTTCGCCGCTTACTGAGAGTTATTGTCCAGGCGGGCTTTTTAACGCAGGAACAGAAACTTGACTATCCACTCGATGACCCACAATGCGCTGCCGTTGCTTTAGATGTTGCTCGCGAAGGCATTGTCATGCTCAAAAATGAGAATAAAACATTACCATTAAATGCCGAATCTGTCAGTAAGATCGTTGTTGTCGGCCCTATGGGCGGTCACATAGCCGCTGGCGGAGGCAGTTCCAAAGTTGAGCCGTTCCATGAAGTCAATACGGTAGATGGTATAAAGGCCATAGCAGGCAATGATTGCCAGGTGTCTTTCTTCCCGGTCATTGGCCGTATGGTGTCAAATGAAATAGCCAAAAGCTCTGTTTTCAATCACACCGACGATTCCGGTGAAATTAAGCCGGGTATAAAGGTTGAATATTTTAATGGCATATCTCTGGCCGGCGAACCAGTATTGACCCGCATAGAAAATACCATTAATAAGATGTCTCCATCTGCCCTTACTGTCGAAGGTATAACTGGCGGCGAAGTGTCAGTTCGCTGGACTGGTATGATAACACCCCAAATTGATGGCGACTATAGTCTGGTGGCCTGCTGTGATGATGGTATGCGGGTATGGTTCGATGATGAGCTTATCGTTAATGAATGGAGCGATCATGCCGCAGTAGTAATACAAAAGCAAAAGACACTCCAGGCCGGTAAGAGCTATAATATCAAAATAGAATATTACCAGAAGACAGGTGATGCCGTTGCACAGTTTGGCTGGGGCATGCCCAGGAGCAGTCTGGCTGATGCCGTAGCAGCAGCCAGAGAAGCTGATGCGGCAGTGGTATGCATCGGCTTTGGCTCTGACAGCGAAGGTGAGGGCTCAGACCGGTCGTTCAGTCTGCCGGCTGGCCAGGAAGATCTGATCAGGGCCGTTGCAGCCGCTAATGAGCGCACCATTGTAATTATCAACGCCGGCGGTAATGTCGATATGCAGAACTGGCTGGCCGATGTCCCCGCCCTGCTCATGGCCTGGTACCCCGGTCAGGAAGGTGGTCAGGCTTTGGCTGAGATAATATTCGGGCAAGTCAATCCTTCAGGTAAACTGCCCGCTACTTTCGAAAAGAAATGGGAAGATAACCCATCATATAAACATTACGGCCTGACCAATGGTCATGACATAGAATATAAGGAAGGCATTTTTGTCGGCTATCGCGGTTTTGAAAAGCACAATATTGAGCCGCAATTCCCCTTTGGCTTTGGCCTGTCTTATACTACCTTCGAATATGGCAAGCCAACAGTCACCATCGAACATGAAAACGACCTGCCCGTTATTTCGGTAAAATTCAGCATAGAAAATACCGGTAAAGTCGCCGGCAGTGAAACCGCTCAGATCTATCTAAGCTGGCAAGATGCCAGACTGCCCCAGCCGGTCAAAGCCCTCAAAGGCTTCCAGAAAGTTGCCCTGCAACCAGGCGAAAGCAAAGAGATACACCAGACCCTGGACGCTGAAGCACTGGCAAGTTTCGACCCGGAAACCCACAACTGGATCATCGATGGCAAGAAATTCGAGATTCTTATCGGCTCATCTTCCGCCGATATAAAAGGCAAAGCAGCCTTTACGCTGAAATAATCCTCACTAAGTCACAAACACTAAAAAGGCAAGTCACAATAAATGCGGCTTGCCTTTTTTATTTGGTGAGAAAATGATTACAGATACAACAACATCAGTAGATATTTTGCGACAGGTCCAGTCTGTACATTATCTGATTATAGTTATATCTGGGTGTTATGTCAGGGTTATTGGTATAGGTATTGGTATAGGTGCCTTCAAAATAGAGATACCTGCCGTTTTCCTGCATCAGGTCCTGATGCAGATAAACATTATACATGGTATAGTTATTGTGAGTAACGACTTTAACGGCGGAGGTCCAGGGTCCTTGCGGGTTATCGGCTTCACTGTACCATATTTCACCTAAAAAGCTGGTACCAAAACTCTGGCCGATGATCATACTCCATTTATTGCGATAAGGGTTGTAACAGGCAGAAGCGCAGGCCACTTGTATATGACTGGCGGGACTGCCCTTAACGGTTACCCAGTTCCAGGCCTGACTCTGAGTTACCAGTCCATCGGCGACCATTTCTGACCACTGCTGATCATTAAGCGGAGTAGTATTCTTTTTCCAGGCCCAGATAAGAGAGCCGTTAATGTCTTTATCAAGCACTACCTCACCGCGTACATAAGCTGTACCAGTTGCCAGACAGGAAAAGCCTTCATATTCTTCCGGCCTCTGAAAAGCAGACAGTTCCGCCGGTATGCGTACTGTCGGGTATGGATAACTGATATAAATATAGCCATTGTGCCTGCTGCACTGACCGGTCGGTCTGATATTATGGCCCTCATGGAAGGTAACGAGTTTCTCATATTTGCTCAATGGATCATTAAAAAGAGCAAAGCCACTTTCAAAGCCGACACCGCTGCCATTCAGGAAGGTATAACTTGAAACTAATCGTTCACCCGAATCGCTATTAACACTGCAAGAAGTATTCATCCAGACCAGAGAAGCCTCGCTGGTGGGGAACATCTCTTTGGCAAACCCTTCAGAATTTGTAAAATAGTTAAGATTTATGCCCAGGGCCGGATCAAGCCCGCCATTATCTGGCAATTCGGAAGTAGCACAGGTAGTCTTAAAGTTGCCCAGCGGATATGCCGGTCGGTCGGTATCGCCCCAGAGCCAGTAGAGTTTACCCTTATATCTGGTCATGGAAACAGTGTCCTGACCAAAGACCTTACCACTGATAAGCGGACTGGCCAAAGGCACAGGCAAACCGGCAATACGCGACTGGTCATATATACCACCGCCGGTAATACGGTACAATCTCTCGGCCAGATTAACCCTGACCATAGTAAGCTCGGCACTCTGCCCGGCCTGACAGTTAAGACTTGTAAAAGGCACATCAGTATAACCATGACTCTGGCAGGTAAATTTAACTGCACGACCCAGCAGTTCAGGCTGGAACACGGCAACATTGCCGGCACTATCAGTGATAAACTCTATGCCAATATCAGAAGTGACCTTTACTAAAGGCACACCGCCAAGTGTCTGGGAATCGACCACCTTAATCACAAACGGACTTACCAGCTCACTGTCAGGCGAAAAACTGCTGCCATATATACTGGCGATCTCTCGCTGACTGATAGCATGGTCCAGAACAAAAACATCATCAAGCAGACCATTAAAATAATTCTTACCGGTTTGTATTCGCCCTATGTTAATGATGGCAGGCGAATCAAGAGAACTTCTGCTGCCTGAAGCCTGCGCCTCGAGCTTACTGTCAATATACAAATACATTTTACCAGAGCTCTTCTGGCGAACGGCTGTTACCAGATGCCATTTACCATCATTAACCCTGCTGACCGACTTTATGGTAGTGTCGTAATTACCGGTACCAAATGCGATCTGGCCATTAGTCATACTAACGCCAAAATCCCGTACATTGCCGGGCATCTCCGCATCTACCAGGCCAATACCATCATACCACTGACTGGCAGTGTAACCCTGCTGCGTGGTCTTAATACGAAATGAAATGGTAAAGTCGTCTGCTATCTGACGCGGTAAGGAAATATGATCATCAACACCATCAAATACAACCGCATAATCATTTACACCCTGCCAGCCGACATGAGCAACTGAGAGCGGACCGCCATAATAACTACAGCTAACCAGACCGGAGATATCATAAAGCGGTGCAGACTGCTGCTCGCCAGCTCGCAACATAACAGAACCGCTATCAGCATTTCTGGGCAAATAAACCTGGGCACTACCTCCCCGACTCATTGTTAAAGCCTTACCACGATTACCAAAGAAATCCGGCTCCATGCTATAATCTTTACCATCAAAAAAGAGAAATACATCCTGAGTCATAATACCAGGCTCATAAAATGCTACCCGACCAGACATATCACTATAATATATTACCTTATTTGTGGTCATAATTTTAACCAGAGGCAATGGCTCATGGGTAACCGAATCGAGCAGAGTGATGGTAAATGGCTGAAAGCTCATTTGTATCGCCGGGGTCACTGAATTTATGTCGTAAAGCCAGTTTTCTGCCAGATGAGCCATATCAGCAATATCAACCTGCATACTGCCATCAAGGTCTGCCAGGTCACACCAGCCATTTGCCATATTGCAGATGCTATACCAATTGCGAGCTAATACCGAAAGGTCCAGCATATCAACCCGGCCATCAGTGGCAATATCGCCAGACCTGGCAGTTGTAAACGACCATAACCGCCCCGGATTGCCCGCAACGGCATTATAACTATCAACCCGCCATAAATAGGTGGTGTCATAATCAAGTAAACCCGGATCAAAACTTGTACCTGATACCGTAGCGACATACTCCAATGGCTCACTGGTACCTGAATATACTTTGTAGGTCTGAGCCGCAGCCCCGGCAGTCCAGCTCAAGATCGAATTGACCGGCACTGAAACTGAACCATCTGCTGGTAACGGAGAACTGGCTATACCCGGGCCCCCAGCAACATACTCACCAGCAAGATCTTCAGACAGGGAAATGATCTGATTGTCAGTCAGAACAGTATTGTATATGGCCAGAGAGGAAATATCACCTGTAAGATAATTATTCTTTACCTGCTGGACGCCAATAGTAACTTTCGCCGGAGCGGTCAGAGATTGGGTATTACCTTTGCCATCAGATGATTTTACGCCATCAACAAAAAGTGATATCTCACCGGTATTGCGTGTACGCCGGAAAGCAACTACATGCGGCTTACCATCATTATAACCACCATCAGAATGTATACTTACATCAGGGTTACCGCAACCCGCCAACAACTGACCATTAGCATTAAGCGAAATGGCAAAATCGTTTGCAGTACCCGCAACCTCACCACTGAAAAGACCGGCACCCTGGTAGTACATTATTCCAGTGCCGATACCCTGAGTGCTGCTGAAAACCAGCATTATAGTGAAATTATCAGATACAGGACGGTTAAGGTCCAGATAACTCTGCCTGCTGCTATCAAATCGCAAAATCGGATGACCGCTCATTGCCGAAGGATAATATTGGGGCTGCCTGCCCGATAATATTTGACTGGCATTAAAACCATTGCCCGTGAGGTCCTGCCATAAACTGACATTAGTGCCAGCCGCCAGACCATCAATCGAATATCCGTTAAAACCAACATAAGCCTCAGGACTGTTAGCAAGCAGGCTTTGGGCTAAGTATAATACCATAAAAACAACAATATTCAGAGATGATATTTTTTTAATCATTTCCTGGCTTTCTCTTATCTGAAAAATAAAATTCGATCGTCTCGGGTAAGGCAGGCTCCTACTCCTCCATTATACAATGATAATACCAAGTCATTGCGTTTTTTTTGAAATTGTGACTGAATTTCTGAATAATTCTGATTGCTTATAAAAAGCGGAAAGAATGAAATCATAAACACCTTGTTGTGTATCGTGCAATTATTATGCAGATATGGTTCATTATTATCACAATAACAGCCTTCGATGGTAACAAATAAATAATCAGGTTTGTTTTTTTCTATTCTAAATAAAAAGTCTATGGATATATTATATTTTCGATCTAAGATGTATGTCAGCTCTTTTTCTATTATTAAATTTACAAGGAGAACCTCGAAGATGAAAAAAGCATTATCGTTTTGTATCTTGTCTTTAAGTGTGCTGGTGGGTGTCGCCCCGGCTCAGAATCTGGCGACAATGCCCGATGACCCTTATTTTGCTGATTTCAAACCGCTGGCAGCCCCGGCGACTACTGAATCACTGCAAAAAGGTGACCGCCTGGCCATTATCGGCGATTCGATTACCGAGCAGAAAATGTATAGCCGCATAATGGAAACTTATCTGACTGCCTGCGTACCCCAACTGGAAGTATCTGTTCGTCAGTTTGGCTGGGGCGGCGAGAAAGCCAACGGCTTCTGCAATCGCATGGAAAACGACTGCCTCCGGTTTAAGCCCACTATTGCCACTACCTGTTATGGCATGAACGACCACCGCTATGAAGCCTATAAACCAGAGATTGGCGATGAGTATTATCGCGATTCCACTACCATAGTTACCAGATTCAAGGAGGCCGGTACCAGAGTGGTTCAGGGCTCGCCGGGCATGATCGGCCTGAAACCCTGGTGGCAGAATAATCCAGAATCTACCTTACCGGCAATGAACAAAAACCTTTGCGAACTAAGAAATATTGGAATTAAAATTGCCGGCGAACAGAATGTCGCTTTCGCCGATGTCTTTCTCCCTATGTTTATTGCCGATTTTCAGGCCAGAAAAATGTACGGCGATGAATATAAACTCGCCGGCGAAGATGGTGTTCACCCAGACTGGGCCGGACACCTGGTCATGGCCTATGCCTTCCTGAAAAGCCTCGGTCTCGATGGCGATCTGGCCCAATTCACCATTGACCTAAAAGATGGTTCAATAAATGTCTCTGAAGGCCACAAAGTTCTGTCAAAATCAGCAGATAAGATCGTTATCGAGAGCAGCAGATATCCATTCTGTGCTGCTGGTGAGTTAAACTCATTCAAGACCATTCGCTCAGGAATGACCCTGGTACCATTTAACCAGGAACTGAATCGTTTTATGCTCAAAGCCAAAAACGCTACTGCCTCAAGCTATAAAGTTATCTGGGGCGACCAGAGCCGTTCATATACTGGCAAACAATTAGAAGAAGGGATTAATCTGGCTGCCGATTTCGAGGTTAACCCCTTCTCTGCTGCCTTCAAAAAGGTTGATGAGGCAGTTGCCCATAAACAGAATTATGAAACCCACCAGATCAAATCTCTCTTCCACGGCGATGAAGGTATAGTTGACATGGAAGCAACTGTATCATTGAGTGAAAGGGCTCGCCAGTTGAGATTGATCAATCTCAGAGAATCATTCAAACCGGTAGTGCATACCTTAAGCATTATTGCTGAATAATTTTCCAGAGACTGCTTTTAGTTTTTTATAAGACAGAGGTGTATAATTTACACCTCTGTCTTTTTATATATATCACCAAAACATAACGAACGCAATTCACTGTCATTAAAGCTGTTATCACATCTGGTGTTCCTTTCAATATTATTATAACGGGTAGATTAACATCGAAATTGATTTTGTAACAAAATTATAGACCCTTGCTGACATTATCTCTATATGAAGATTGCATGGCGTATTGCAATATAAGATCAGCCCCGTAGTATAAAAGAAAGTGATATATAATGAAAAAGTTTTACTTACTTGCCGTTCTGACTGCCCTGCTTTGCTGTCAGGTTCAGGCCAAATGGCAAATGAAGCAAAGCCCACTTATGACCAAATGGGCCAGCGAAATAGACATTAATAACCCCCTGCCGGAGTATCCCCGCCCGCAGTTGGTCCGCGAACAATGGCTCAACTTAAACGGTCTATGGCAGTTCCAGAGCGGAACAGAAACGGACCAGGTACCAAGCGGCAAGACATTATCGGACGAGATTTTAGTTCCGTTCGCCATGGAATCGGCCATATCTGGCGTAATGGCTCATCACGAGCGGTCGTGGTATCGCCGGGTGTTCACTGTGCCGATGAGCTGGTCAGGCAAGGAAGTAATACTGCATCTGGGAGCTGTTGACTGGGAGTCAGAAGTATTCATTAACGGCAAAAGTGTAATATTACACCAGGGCGGATATGACCCCATATCAGTAAATATAACTCCCTACCTGAATAATACTGACCAGCAGGAATTGATCGTACGGGTTTATGACCCAACCGATAACCGCGGCTATCCCCGCGGCAAACAGACCCTGCATACCGGCGGGATCATGTACACATCAGTTAGCGGTATCTGGCAGTCAGTCTGGCTGGAACCTGTAGCTGGCGATGGCGTCAGTAATCTAAAAATGACACCTGACATAGATACTGCCAGACTCAACTTGAGAGTAAACACCTTTACTGATAAAGGACAGACAGTAAATATAATAGTCAAAGACAACAATAAGACAGTAACCACTCTGAGCGGCAAAGCCAATACCGACCTGGCTGTTGCTATTCCTGATCAGAAGCTATGGTCTCCAGATAACCCATTCCTTTACGATCTTGAAGTTTCAGTTCAGGCCGATGGCAAAGAAGTTGATATGGTAAAGAGTTATTTCGGCATGAGGAAGAGTTCATTAGGGCGTGAAAATGGCGTATTGAAAATGTTCCTGAACAATCAATTCGTATTTCAGATGGGACCCCTGGATCAGGGCTGGTGGCCAGATGGTCTTTATACAGCCCCTACTGATGAAGCTCTAAAATTTGATATTATCAAGACCAAAGAGTTTGGTTTTAATATGACCCGCAAGCACATAAAAGTTGAACCGGCCCGCTGGTACTATTGGGCAGACAAGTTGGGCTTAATGGTTTGGCAGGACATGCCCAGCGTAAATTCATACACTTCTCGTCCGCAACCGATCGAGACTGAGCAGTTCAAACTGGAACTTAACCGCATGATCGATAATCTCTGGAACTGTCCCTCAATTATTAGCTGGGTGGTCTTCAATGAAAGTCAGGGCATTCACAATGTCAAAGAATTAGTTGATATGGTCAAAGCCAAAGATCCCAGCCGTCTGGTAAACTGTAACAGCGGAACAGATAATGCAACTGAAGGCGACATATTTGATGTACATAGCTATCCACCTCCTTCATACCCCAATCCAGCCAATGAAAATACCAACAAAATGGCAAGGGTATGCGGAGAATATGGCGGTATCGGTTATATATATGAGAATCGCCTGTGGAACCCAAACCGCGACATAATGGAATACTCAAGCGTTACAGATGTTGAGGAATTTTTCAGACGGTATAAGCAATATAATACCAGCCTGCTTGACTTTAAGGTCAATCAGGGACTCAGTGCGGCTGTTTATACCGAAATCACTGATGTTGAAAATGAAACCAATGGCCTTATGACCTATGACCGAGTAGTAAAGGTTAGTGAAAGCAGAGTTGCTGATCTTAATAAAATGCTCATCCATGGCGACCTTAAAACCCGTATAGTTATGCCCAATGCCAGAGAAAAAGCATCACAGTGGGCTTACACAACCATAAAGCCGGCAAGCGACTGGTTCAAGCCAGACTTCAATGATAGCAACTGGAAGCGAGGACAAGGTGGCTTTGGAGCAGAAAACACACCTAACGCCGCTATCGGTACAAAGTGGAATACATCTGATATCTGGCTGCGTAAGTCGTTCAAACTTGAAAGCTGCACTCCGGAAGAAATAAACAATATGTGCCTCAATATCTTCCATGATGAAAATTATGACCTGTATATAAATGGCATACTGGCCAGCTCTGGTAAAGGCTTTACCACCAACTATGTCATAGCTCCTCTTTCAGACACCGGTAAAGCAGCCTTGAAACCTAATGCTATCAATACGATCGCTATAAAATGCAGTCAGACTATTGGCGGACAATTCATTGATACTGGAATGATGATATTCCAGATCATTAACAATAGCAAATAGCGACCAGACATAAATAGTTTTTGACCAATAACGGTTAAGTAACTAAAATCAAAAAACAGGCAGTCATGATATTTTTTTGACTGCCTGTTTTTTATTTAAGTGAGTATCACTCAGATAAGACCTTCAGCCTCATTTAGTCCGCAGATAATATTCATATTCTGGAT
>JAFGDI010000082.1 GCA_016932145.1 Sedimentisphaerales bacterium | reverse complement strand
TTGGACCTGGAAGTAAAACGGCATGAGATATTTGGCTTACTTGGTCCCAACGGTTCGGGTAAGAGTACTACGATCAAGATGCTGCTGGGTTTGCTTAATCCCTCGCGCGGCTGGGCCAGAGTGCTGGGTAAGAATCCGGGCGATGTAAAGACCAATGCCCGGATCGGTTATCTGCCGGAGGAATCATTTTTGTATCCGTTCCTGAATGCAAAAGAGACGCTTGATTTTTATGGTCGTCTTTTTGGCCTTTCAGCGGAGCAGCGAGAAAGTCGTACAAAGAGCCTGCTGGATATGGTAGGACTCAGTGCGACAGCCAGTCGGTCGGTGGGTGAGTTTTCCAAGGGAATGCAAAGGCGAGTTGGTCTGGCACAGGCATTGATCAATGATCCTGAGGTGCTGATCCTCGATGAGCCGACCAGCGGTATGGACCCGATCGGAACCAGGCAGATAAAGGACCTGATAATAGAGCTGGGTAAAAGAGGTAAGACCATATTGCTTTGCAGCCATCTTATGGCCGATGTCGAAGATGTGTGTGACCGTATCTGTATATTATATGGCGGCAAGGTGAGAGCTTCTGGTTCGTTGGATGAATTGCTGTCGCGGACGGAAATGACGCGTATTGTGAGTGAGAAGCTAGACGATAAGGTCATAGCGGAGATAAAGTCGGTAATAGCCCGTCATCATCCGGAATATGACTTGCAGTTTGAGACACCGCGTGACCGTATGGAAGATTTCTTTTTGAGAACGGTTGAGCAGGCCCAGCTTTCAGACATTGCCACATCGGGCGCGAAGATGGGTGGAGTTATGAGCGATTTTCTGGGTAGTGAGTTTGAGCAGAAGGACAATGTAATAGATAAGCTGGTTCAGGTGGAAAAGACGCCAGTGGCCGGTAATGATAAGCAAGAGACTACTCAGGTTGTGTCAGTGGAGAAGGCCAAGGCCGATGATGCCCTGATCAGTTCTCTGACCGCTCCGAAAGAAGAGGAGCTGACAGTGCGTGTGGAAAAGACCCAGGCTCAGCCAGAGAGCAAACCTGAGGTTGACCTGAATATTATAGATGGCTTATTGGGCAGGAAAGATAAGAAAAATGAGCAGTAGTATTTCAGCCATCGCCAGAACAGTAATAAAAGAAGTGATACGCATGAGGGTCTTTATGTTCTTCATGCTGATGACTATTTTGGGCCTGACCGTTTTTTTTGCCATGTGGCTCAGTGAAGGTTCAGGTCGTCCTGATGAGAAGGTACAGACCTTTCTGAGTTATAGTACCAGCGGTATAATGGTAGTGCTTAGCTTTACTACTATGTTCCTTTCGGTTGCAACCGTTGCTCGTGACATTAAGCGTCGAGAGATATTTACTATAGCGACCAAGTCGATCAGCAGGGTAGGATATCTGACGGGTAAGTTTCTGGGCATAACAATTATTAATATTGTTGGCGTATTGTTTGCTTTTATCCTTATTTATGGTACAGCCCAGATAATGGCCGAGAAGCAGCTGTCTCAGTTGACAGTAGCCGAGCAGGATCATTTCAGAGGTCGGATCAATAATCTGGTCTTTGCGGCGCGTGATGGCGTGTATCCTGAGATACCAAGTATGGAACAGCAGGTTGCTGACATAGTTGAGCAGCAGTTGGCAGACCAGATCAGTCGGTATCCGGGTTCTACCAGTCAGCCCGACCTGATCGAAGGCTGGCGCCTGGCTCTGACCAAAGATGCTCAGAATGCCGTTAAGTCGGGTTTTTTAACCGTGCCATCAGGTGGTTATAAGGTATTTCATTTTAAGAATGTGAAGGTCCGGCCCGGCAGTGACTCTGTATATATCAGATATAAGATGGATGTATCGGTTAATCCCGAAAATCTTAAGATTTTGGGCCAGTGGGCGATCGGTCCGGAGGACCCAACCCAGAGTAAGACTGGTCAGGCATTTCAGGCAGAAGATGTTATTCGCACCTATCATGAGCATAGTATTTCGTCATCATTAGTGTCGCCTGCTGGTGACCTTTATGTCGCATTTCGTAATCCCTTTGAAAATGGCAGGGTATCTGTTATGTTCCCGGACAAAGGCGGACTTGAAATACTCTATGCCGCCGGGACCTTTGAGGCTAACTTACTCCGCTCTATAGCTCTTATACTGATGCGGCTGATATTCCTGACTATCGTATCGATCTCACTGGGAGCCTGGCTGAGTTTTCCGGTGGCAGTGCTTACGGTTATGGTAGTATTTGTCATGGGAATATGCAGCAGTTTTATTTTAGAGGCGATCGATTATGGTCCATTTTCGACACCGGCGACTATTATCGAAGCGATAATGACCGTAATGCCGCAACTGGCAAAGTTTGATCCTTCGCTCTTATTAGAAAAGGGTCGTCTGGTCAAACCGGCTCTGGTGGTTGAATGTATGCTCTGGCTGGTACTGGTCAAAGGCGGCGTTATTGCCATGCTGGGGGTAGCGATCTTCCGGAAGAAGGAATTGGCCAGAGTTATAGTATAGTTTTTGTTGGTCAGCCGCAACGAGGTAAGACCGAGTAAAAGCAGATGCCGTGAACGGAAATAAAAACAGATATGGTTTTGGGCGATAGTCCAAAGCCTGATATAAGAAATAGCAGAACCGACAGAAAATATAATATGAGAAATAATTTTCTAATAAATTCAGTACTGACCTTGTTGACAGCCTCTTTTGTGGGGGGCGGTGCTTATATGCTGCCAGGTCTATATCAGCAGCGAATAGATACAGAGATCGACCGGGTAGATCATTTTGGCGGTGAGATACAAGAGCTGGCAACGGAGATAAGGATTCCGACGGCAGCATTGTTTGCCTTTCGTTCGCTGGCAATAGATTATCTCTGGATAAGGGCCGAAAAGCTCAAGCAGGAAGGTCAGTATTTTGATGCCCTTTATCTGGCACGCGCTATTTGTGCATTGCAGCCGAATCTGGGAAGTGTCTGGGATTTTCAGGCCTGGAATATGGCTTATAATATTTCGGTCGGGCTGCCTACCGGTTCAGAGAGATGGGAATGGGTTCGGGCCGGCTTTGAGCTGGTGCGAGACCATGGTTTGAAATACAATCCTCGTAACTTGAAGTTATATTGGGTTATTGGCTGGATATTCCAGCATAAGATAGGAGCGATAGCGGACGATTATCATCGTTATTACAAGCTGATGTTCGCCTATGAGATGTCACCATTGCTCACACCGATCTATGGCGATCTTACTTCGCGGCCGAACCTGGCTGATATAAAGGCCATGTCAGAGCTTACAACGGATTATAATGAACTGGCCGCCGATCCGGGAGTTAAAGAGCTGATGGACAGTCTGCTCAAGACCGATCCTCGATTTAAGAGTGTCGAAGATGTGCTTTCGGCAATGACAGCCCTGCGTATTTCACCGCCAGACCAGTATGCCAAAGAGTTCGGCGAGTTGATCAAGTCATCAGCGGACAACCCGGCGTTATGGCAGTTGGATCGTTTCAGCCGGGCTCGAACCCTGATGAAAGAGTGGAAACTGGACCCGAAAGTAATGCATAACCTTAATATGCAGTATGGCCCGATCGATTATGTTAATGCCGGTGAGAAAAAGGCTTTAGATTGGCGAACTCCGTGGGCCTATTCAATCTACTGGGCCGTCCAGGGTCTGAAGTATCGTGAATTTGACATTGAGACGACTGCGGAAATGAATGTTACCCGGCTGGAACGGCTGGTCTATCATTCGCTTCAGGAGATGTTCCATTATGGTAATGTAAAGATATATCAGTTCCAGCCCGAGAGCGCGTTTGCACAGGATACCGGCAGAGAGGTATTTGACACACAACAGTTGGAATTGCAGATATTTAACAGCCAGGACCTGGAAATGTTGCAATTTGCCTATCAGGCAACAGTAGATTTGAAAAAATCTTATGAGGGTACAGATGAAGAGCCGCCGCATGGTATGGATGTAGCTGCGGAAAATCTCATGATCAATGGAATTCAGAGTTTGTACCTGACTGGATATCGTGATTTTGCCCAGAAATATTATGACCAGTTGCGTAATGATTTTCCAGAAAAGGAAGAATATAAGCCCAGTCTGGATGAGTTTGTGCGAATTTGTATGAGGGATCAGATAAAGGAGATAACTCCTAAGTTTGCAAGTATTTATGTAATGAATATATTGCGAGACGGTTATTATCAGTTGGCCCTGGCCGAAGATGAAAATGCCAATGTTCGTCAGCAGTGGGCCCAGCAGATCTATGATGTGTATTTGCGTGATTTCCAGAATGACCCTGATCCGACCAAGCGGACGGAATTGCCGCCAATGGCAGAGCTGAAATACGGGGCTCTGATGGAATTTCTGAGTGACAGCGGCATAAATACCAACATTAAAGGTATGCTGATGAGCAGGATATCGCTTGAACAACCATCATTATATGATAGAATAGTCAGAGAAATAGAGCGCCAGCAGGAAGAATATCGCAACGCCACCCGTCAGGTGGACAGCGAGGTTCAGGGTCCGTCACCAGAGCAGTAATGAACTGGAGCTGGGCGGTGGCTCTTGTTTTGATATTTGTATTAGCCAAGGTGATTTTTTCAAGGATTGGAAATGCCTGAAATACGCGCAATAGGCGGACATGAGGTTCGCAAG
>JAFGDI010000081.1 GCA_016932145.1 Sedimentisphaerales bacterium | reverse complement strand
GCGAATCTTCTGTTGGTGGTTTAGTGGGAGTTTGTGGTTCCGGGGGTATTTTAGATAATAGCTATGCTCTATGCTCGGTTTCAGGAATTAACCCTGTTGGCGGTCTGGTTGGCTCTGTCTCTGGCAATATTCAGAATTGTTATTCTGCCGGGAAAATTTTTGGTTCAGGGGGCTATATTGGGGGGGTTATTGGTTACTCAAGCGGTTCAATTTCTGGGTGTTTCTGGGATACCGAGGTAAGTGGTTTGTCAAATGGTGTTGGTTCCGGCAGTGCAAGCGGTATTGCCGGCAAAACAACTATTCAAATGCAAACTCAATCAACCTTTACCTCTGCTGGCTGGGATTTTTCAGATACAGATGGTGATGCGGCTGATTGGCAGATGGTTGCAGGTTCGTATCCGCTTCTTGCCTGGGAAGATATTGTATTTGTGACAGTTCCAGATTTGTCAGGCCTTACTTTGGAGCAGGCTCAGGGGCAATTGACTGCTCTTGGTCTGGGGTGTATTGTAAATTATTCTTATTCTGATGTCGCCTCAGGTTTGGTCTGCGATCAATCTCCGGTTGCCGGTCTGTCAGTTTATTCATTTCGTTCTGTAACTATTACCGTTTCCCTGGGGGCTTTGTTTTCTGGCGGCAGTGGTACTGAGTCAGATCCATACCAGATAGCCACTGCTGAGGATCTGATACTTATGGGCCAAAAGGTTTCCCAATACGATAAGTGCTTTGTTCTTACTAATAATATAGATTTGTCCGGCTATGAATTTGATTCTTCAATCATATCGCCAAGGCTGGTTACTGTTCATATAATGAGTGATGATCTGAGTGACAGATGGCTTGAATATTCAGTCGATGAATTTCTTGGCAAATTTGATGGGAATGGTAAAGTTATCTTCAATTATAATATAACATGTCATGGTAGTTATTATACATCATGGTGGTCATCAAGTTTATTTGGAGTGATAGGAGATACTGGGCGTGTGATTAATCTTGGGGTGGAAAATGCGACAGTATCTAGCTATGTTGATACTGGCGGAACAATTTGTACTGAAAATTACGGGTTAATTTCTGGTTGTTATTCTACGGGAAATGTTATTAGTGATGAAACAATAGGTGGTCTATGTGGTATAAATGGAGGTACTATCGATTTCAGTTATTCCACCTGCTCGGTTAACGGCGGTTATAGTTTGGTTGGCGGTCTGGTGGGTATTAATTATGGCAGTATATACAGTAGTTATGCTACGGGCTCGATAGCTGGTGGTCATTATGTTGGCGGTTTGGTGGGGGAAAATAAAGGGGCTATTACTAGAAGTTATGCCACCGGTTCGTTTAAATCGGCTGGTTGGTATCCAAGTTATGTTGGCGGACTGGTTGGTTGCAATGATGGCAACATTAATACAAGCTATGCCACCGGTTCGGTAATAACGAATGATTCAATTCATGTAGGCGGTTTGGCGGGGGAAAATAGAGGTGCAATCACCACATGTTTTTCAACAGGTTCAGTCTCTGGTTCGACAAATGTTGGTGGTTTCATTGGTAATTGCACTTCCCTTGTTCCTTCTTCGGGTTGTTTCTGGGATAAACAAGCCAGTGGTAAGGCTAATGGTGTTGGTTCCGGCAGTGCAACCGGTATCACTGGCAAAACAACTTCCGAAATGAAAACACTATCAACCTTTACCGCTGCTGGTTGGGATTTTTCGACCACCGATGGTGATGCGGCAGATTGGTGTATGTATGTAAATAATTATCCCAGATTGGCCTGGGAGAAAGTTCTGGCATGTACCGGCGAAACAACATTCAGGTTACCGCAGGACGATCAACCCTATGCTTTTGATCTGGAAATATTCAACAGTGCTGAAGAGTTAATAAGTTGGAATTTGTCAGGTTTTGCCGATTGTCCCTGGATAGCATCGGTCACGCCAGTGTCAGGCAGTAGTTCCGGTCCCAATGATAAGACAACAGTTACGGTAGTAATTGATCAGAGCCAGATGCCAGTAGGGGACTATTCTTGTCAGCTTGAGCTTGCAGAGAATAGTGGTTTGATCCAGACAATACCGATCTCTGTGCATATTTACCAGCCAGTTGGTCTGGAAGAATTGGAAGTATTAGCCGACAACTGGCTGGAAAGTCGTTCACTTGGTGACCCTAATAACCTGATCATAGCTCCAAATTATTATATTGATTCAGTAATAGACCTGCGTGATTTTGCCCAGCTAGCCAAATCCTGGCAGCAGGAAAATATGACCTACGGTAGAAGTGCCATTATAGAAAGTTTTGAAACAGGTGATCTTTCAGCACTGCCATGGACATTCTCCGGCGATAGCAACTGGGTGATTGATCCCAATAGTTTCGATGGTACCAGCAGTATTCGTTCCGGAGTTATTGGCGATAATCAGTCAAGTGCAGTATCTGTCACCTTGAATTGTAAACTGTTTACTACAGTCAATTTTGCCTGTTCCGTGTCAAGTCAGTCCAGGGGTGATTGCCTGAATTTCAAGATAGATGGTGTTACTAAGTTATCGAGATCTGGTACCTTTAACTGGGCCGAACACTCATTCCCGATAAGTGAGGGCGTACACACTTTTACCTGGGAGTATAGAAAGAATGCTTCGGTCAGCAGTGGCCAGGACTGTGCCAGGATCGACAAGCTGGTGATCCAGTGACAGGTAACTGACCTGGTATGAGTGAATAATACAGGCGATGCGGCTGCGAAAGGGTGGCTGCGTCGCCTGTTTTGTTTTTTTGGGGGGGCTAGAGGGAGCTGGTTGGGTTTATGATGCAAGCATAGTATTGTAAAAGAGTTATGAAAATGTGGCTTTGGTGATGTGGATTTGATATAATGGGAGTTTATGTGTGATTACTTATATAAAATTTCAGTAGTGATTCCGGCGTATAATGCGGGGCGGTATATTGGCCGGGCGGTTGATAGTGTGCTTGGTCAGGAGTACCCGGCATATGAGATAATTGTGGTTGATGATGGGTCGAGTGATAATACTCGTGAGGTATTGGCGGCTTATGGCGATAAGGTACGGTATGAGTATCAGTCTAATGCCGGGCCGGGTGCGGCGCGTAATCGCGGGGTTGAGCTGGCTGGGGGTAACTGGATCGCCTTTTTGGATGCCGATGATATTTTTCTGCCCTGGCGATTGAGTATGCAGGTGGAACTATTGCGAGCGAATCCGGGTTTGAGCTGGTGTGCCGGAGCGTATCATTTTTGTATGGCTCAGGAATTTGAGGTTTTGGCTCGAGAAAAGAGCGACAGGGAGGCCGGACAGGTTTATGCTGATTATCTGGCTGTATCGCTGGCGGGAAAATATGCCTGTACAGATGTCGTATTGGCCAGACGGGAAATAATATTGCAGGCGGGTGGATTTCGTACAGATATTAAGTATGCCGAAGATATAGATCTCTGGTGGCGGATAGGTATGGCTAATCCCGGATATGGCTATGTAACAGAACCGCTGGCAGTCTATTTTCTGGATGTTGCCGGCAGCCTGGCGCGTTATCGTCAGAGTTATGAGCATCAGCGAGATCTGGTATTGCGGAATATGGATCTGGCGAAGGAGAAGGGGGCATTAAAGCGATTTGAGCCGATAGCCGTGCAGCAGGTCACAGATTGGGTAAGAGGTGCGAAATTTGACCAGCGGGTATTTGATATAGGCAGTATAGTGAAAGATTTCAGTGATATTTTGCCGATATGCTTTAAATTGCGAGCGAAATTTTACGCTTTATTTCCGCGAACTACTATGGCGATATTTAAGATGCTGTCGTGTTTGAACCAGAGATATAAGATAAGAAAGAAGCTGATCCGTCCCAGAGATTAAGAGATTATGGAAGATTATAGTGTAAGTGCGATAATCCCGGCGTATAATGCGGGGAAATATATATGCCGGGCTATCGATAGTGTACTGGCCCAGACCTTGCCCGTCAATGAGATAATAGTAGTCGATGATGGCTCAACCGACGATACGGCCCAGAAGGTGCGTGCTTATGGCGATAAGGTAAGGCTGATACAAAAGGAAAACGGCGGAGTAAGTTCAGCAAGAAATGCGGGTATAGACGCGTCAAGTTGTGAGTGGGTGGCTTTTCTGGATGCTGATGATGAATGGCTGCCGGAAAAGAATATGCTCCAGCGTGAGCTGTTGATGAGAAATCAAGATCTGGTTTGGGCAGGTGGTAATTATATCCGTTGTCAATGTGGCAGCGGCTTTAGGTGGCTCAACAAAGAGACCGGTCGAATCGACTCTGTCTTGCAAGGCAGAGATTTCTACCCTGATTTTTTTGATGCCTTTTTATTGCAGATTTATGGCCACACCTCTGATTTTTTGGTTTGCAAAACCATATTTAGCCAAATAGGCGGGTTTCCTGCTGGTCAAAAAAATTCTGAAGATATGGATATGTGGTGGCGAATAGCAATGCATTATTCCAGGTTTGGTTTTGTTAATAAACCACTTTCTATTTATCATGCAGAGGTATCAGGAAGTCTGACTCGTACAACTCGTAATTGGGGACAGCATATTGACATGATAAGGAATAGTCTGGCACTTGCTAATCAATGTGGTCGAAACGATAAATTTTATCCTTGCGCAAAGTATATGGTTTATCGCTGGATGAGAAGTATGTTGTTTGATCATCGGTACGGAAATGATTTGAAGCTGTTTTATAAAGAGTTTAGTTATATGTACTCGTTAACATTCAGAATAGCTATGAGGGTGGGAATGATTTCGCCAGTGATGACTGAACTGGTATGTAAAGGTGTTGGCAGGATGTCAAGATTGTTATGTTGTAAAACATCAATGCGGCCTGCTGAATCATTGGAGTGTAGCTGTGGAAATTAACAATGTTAATAAAATCTGTCTGTCAGCGTTTACCGGCGGTGTCAATACGCCATCGAGCAGGTTCAGATTGCGTCAGTATGTTCCTTATCTGGCGGGTCATGGTATTGAGGTAGTGGAGCACATACCGTATTTTGAGAAGAGTTGTGGTTTGCCGAGTTTGTTTACAGCCTCCGCGAGGGTGCCTGGGTTGATACGGGCGCGAAAGAGCGATATTACCTGGGTGGGTAAGGAGTTGGTTAAAGGTTATTGCTATCTGGAGCGGTTTATGAAGCGGCCCCGGATATTTGATGTTGATGATGCGATATGGTTGAGTAAGCCCTTTGGTCGCTGGTCAGCCCCGGCGATAGCCCGACAGATGGATGTCGTGGTTGCTGGTAATAATTATCTGGCTGAATATTTCAGTAAATATAATAAGAATGTCAGGGTGTTGCCAACGGCTATAGATACAGGTCGTTTTCAGCCGGTGGCAGAAAAGAGCAGAGACAGATTTGTTATTGGCTGGACGGGCCTGGCCCGTAATTTTTGTTATCTCGATATGATAGCAGGGCCATTGGGTGAGTTTCTTTCTGAGCATGAAGATGCCCGGTTTATGGTGGTGTCTAATCGTCAATGGAATAATAGTCTTACCAGGAGTCCGCAATATAAGTTTGTGCAATGGAGTGCCGATCGTGAAGTTGCCGACCTGCATGCTATGGATGTGGGGCTGATGCCTCTGGAAGACAGTAGATGGGAGCAGGGTAAGTGTAGTTTCAAGATGTTGCAGTATCTGGCGGTGGGCGTGCCGGCAATAGTCAGCCCGGTGGGCATGAATATAGATGTGCTGGCTCGGGGCGAGGTGGGTTATGGGGCTGAGAGTTCTCGTCAATGGTATGATATATTGACGGAGCTGTATAATGACCGCGATCGTTGTGTTGAGCTTGGTCGTAATGGCCGCGATGTGGTGGCTCGATATTATTCGGCGGAAAAGGTAGCATGTGAGTTGGCTGGAATTATTCGGGAATTAGTTACCCAGGTGTAGTATGTAAGACCGAACCACTTTTTCTATGTTATGATTTTCCAGAGCGTAGTTTCTGGTGGTTGTATGATAGTGGTCGAAATTTTCCAGTAGCTGTTGCAGGCAGGGGTTGAGTTTATTCTGGTCGCTATTGGCGCAGAGTCCGCAGTCGAACTTTTCCAGAAAACCGTCGGGGTTGACAGTAAGTGAAAGTATAGGTGTACTGGCAATGCAAGCCTGAATGAAGGTATTGGGGAATCCTTCAGCGGTGCTGGTGTTGACAAAGGCCAGTGCCTGTTCAAAGAAAGTGTGTATTTGTGAGAATGGTACTCTTTCGATTAATTCAAGGTTAGTTATATCGCAAGCCAGTTTGGCTAATCTCTGATAATTATTATCATTAGTAGCTTTCTGGCAGATCATGACGAATTGGTATTGTGGGTTATTTTTTGCCAGCTCAATGAATATTTCCGGTTGTTTCGATGCTACGCTTCTGCCGGTCCAGAGAATATGTTTTCGGTCTTTATGTTCATCAATTTTAATGCGGTGAGCGTTCGGTATGACGACTGGATCAATCATGAATGTTTTTTTCAGGTTTAACTTGTCAGACTGATTTTGAACAAATACCAGAGCGGCCTTTTTAAGCGACCATTTAAAT
>JAFGDI010000080.1 GCA_016932145.1 Sedimentisphaerales bacterium | reverse complement strand
CTGGGGAAAGGTAGAAAAATCTCCTTATATTCTGGATAAAAAGGCGATCATATTCCGATAACTAGTTAGTGCATAACGGTATTGTTGCGCGAATAATTTGTGATTTGCGGGCGTATTTAATGTAACTATCAACTAGAAAATGACTTATGAGCCAATCGCAGATAATTTATGACTTTCTGGCCAAAAGTGGCAACCCGGCGGCAGATGACCTTTTGAATCTGGCGTTGACCATGTCGGAGGAGCCATATAAAAGTGCGATCTTTGAGACGATAATAGATCGAGGTCGTACTCGTTCTTCGGCGGGTATAATATCAGAGTTTCATCTCATGGATCAGGCTCGTCAGAGTATGATCGTGCAGCGTGCGGCAGATCTGCATGCCCCTATCTGTCAGGCGATAACTTCACAGGACAGTAAAGCGCGTGATAATGCTCTGGAGATAATCAGTCGAAGTCGTGATTGTCGGCTGGCCAGTGCATTGGTATTGCTTCTCAAGAGCGGTAATTATCATTTTGTCAGTCAGGCGACCCTGATTTTAGTGAAGATGGTCGATACTTATGTAACGGAAAATCCATTCTGGTATATTAATCAGAAGTTGGAAGTGGTAGAAGACTTCGATCGTCAGATAGCATCTCGCGGATCGACGGCGAGTCTGACCGAGGCTGATAAGAGGCAGTATTTGCTGGCGGCGTTAAAAGAATCGCTGGAATGTTTTCTGGTACATCGTCGCACTGAGCTGATCCCGGCGGCAATGATGATAACTGATGCCCGGGATGAGCTATTCTGGAAATTTAATGCTACGACTACATCGCCGGTAGTTGATACTGTGGCTAATCTGATCGGTCATGAAAAGCGGGCGAAGCTGGCTTACTTTATATGCAGTGCCTTGAAATTCCCCAAGCTGAGGAAGATGGTTCTGGCTAATCTGTCAGGTAAGAACAGTCCGGATTTTATATCTTCGCTGGCTGTGGCCTATAGCGCGTTGAAAAGTGATAAGGAGATAATTCGCTGGCTCAAGTCGGTGAAGGACCCTGTCTGGCTCAATGCTGAGACGGTTTCATTGGCTGGTATAACCAGGGAGCAGCAACGGCTGGTAATTGATCTGGTGCAGGATATTGGAGCTGATCAGGGCATAAAGGCGATCTGGGCCTATAATTCACTTTCGCATAGCGATAGTCATAATGCCTTTGCCCTTATAGGTATGATCGCCAATCCGGATAATAATCAGGCGGTCGAAATGCTCAAGAATATAAACATGTCAGCGAATGAAGAGATAGCCTTTGAGGCCCTTAAGCATATAATTTTTCTTAAGCCATCAGATCTGCTGGCAATTGTCGGCAAGCAGTTGAGCAGTAAGCATGTCAGGGTGCGTGAGCTGGCGACTCGGGTATATCAGAAGGGTGCATTTGATATATTCTGGAAGAAGTTTGAGAAGCTGGACCCGCATTCACAAGCGGTTTCGGCCAAGGCTATATTTAAGCTCTCAGATGAGAGTCATGAGAAATGGGAGCAGCAGGCAGCCAGTCAGGATTCTGCTAATCGCATAAAGGCCCTGAAGGTGTTGAAGAATGCCGGTCTGATGGAAGAGCATCTGGAAACGCTAATCCGTCTTATAAATGATCGTGACCCATTTGTTCGCAGTCTGGCAGTGGCGCTGGTCGGTCAGAATGGTCAGTTACGCAGTCATGCCGAGGAGGTATTACTGCGGGCTGCTAATGATAAAGATGCCCGCGTGCAGGCTAATGCAATCGAATCACTGGACTTTATCCAGAGCAAATGTGCGGTGGGAGTAGCTCTGCAACATTCGGAAAGCGATATACCGCGTATTCGTGCCAATGCTATTCGGGTGCTAATAGGCCATCATGTCGATAATGCCTGGCTGTTATTCCGTAAGATGCTGGGTGATAAGCGTCCCGGTCATCAGCGGTCAGCTCGCTGGCTGGCTCAGAACACCGGCATATTTGAAGAAACCGATACGAATCACTGATCATGTCAGTAAGCAGCGGCATAATTATATCTCGCACAGCAGCAGTTCCGGAGGAGCGGTACAGCTATTGTCTGGTCACAGTGGGCGGCATGGCGGTAATGGTCGTCTATGCAGGCAGGGTAATCGTACGAACGGCCATTGTTTATGATACTGCCGGCGTGCAGGCGGTTCTGTCGGCTTACAGTGATATAGTTCGCGTCGATCATGCTCCGGATGAACTGCATTTGCAGTTATCAGAGTATCTTTCAGGTAGGAAAACGGAATTTTTCTGTACGGTAAGAGTCTCTGGTTCGAATTTTATGGTCGAGGTGATAAAGTCATTATTGCAAGTGCCTTATGGCCAGAGAGTGACTTACGGCCAGTTGGCGGCATATGCCGGTTGCCCTGGAGCTGCCCGGGCAGTGGGTACGGTAATGCGAAAGAATACCTGCCCGATAATAATCCCCTGTCATCGGGTGTTGAGTGCTGGTGGCGGTGTGGGCCATTATTCTGCTGGGGAGGGGTCAGATACTAAGCGTTTTCTGCTGGCTTTAGAGTCCAGGGCCGGGTTATGACCGGTTGAACAGCTATTGTGATGTTGCCTTAATACTTCGTCTGCTATGGTCGTTATTATTGTTATTATCGCTACAATTTTACCTCTATTCGTAACTGTTTTTCAGATAAGTATTTATATTGCTATTATTGGTTTGGATTTTTTTATAAAATTCCCGGCGAGTATTTTGCTGGTAACTATACTATATAGGTATGAAATATCAGTTGTACCTTTATATATTGTTATTTAAGTAGCTATGTAAATAGTTAACGAGAAAGAGATATACCATAGGAGTATAGAGATGAGCAAGAGTGCGTGTGGGTGTTCAGTTTTGGGGTCAATGGTGTTGTATTTATGCATCGTAAGTCCGATAATTATTTTCGCAGTAGGGTGCAGTTCAGGAAATAAAAGTGTAACTAGCTTATCCAGAAGAGATTATCTGCCGGAATTTTATGATAGTGGCATGGTTTTAGGCGGGGCTTCGTCCGATAGTTCAGAGTTATTTGTGCGTGCGGAGTGGCCAGATAGTGCCGAGGCGATGCGTGCTGTAAAATCTTCCAGTCAAAGGACTTATGAGCGGTCTCATTATTATATGCATACCAGTACGCACGGTCGTCCATATGACAATTTCAGCTATCGTATTGTCACTACAGATGTTAAATGAAATTAATTTAACAATTTTTTGTTAATAAATGTTTGAATTTCAATTAAGCCAAGCTATAATAAATAGTTAAGTTAACTGAAAGTTAATGACGATATAGACTCTGCAATCCTGGAATGCCAGTGCAGAGAAGTGAAAATGACAGAAATCCTGAAAAAGGCGAAAAAAGTCTTGCCGGGAGAGGGCCAGAGTAATATACTGGCTCAGGTCAGTTTCATTTTGAAGGATAAGTCGTTCAGGGATGGTTAGTTAATAGTCTTGAATATTCAAGCGAATATCAGGAGTTACTGGGTATATTGTACTATTGCTTATTGGAGACCGTTCGATATGGCAACTATAACCAAAAAAGAACTTATCGACCAAATTTCAGAGAGAACCGGCACCAAGCGAGTTGTTGTGAAGAAGATCATACAACAGTTCCTTGATGATGTGATTGACGAGCTATCGCGAGATAATCGTCTGGAGTTTCGTGATTTTGGCGTGTTTGAGACCAAGCACCGCGCTGCGAGAGTAGCACAGAATCCCAAGACTCTGGAAAGAGTGCAGGTTCCACCGAAACGGACAGTTAAGTTCAAAGTAGGGCGCCTCATGAAGCAGAAACTTCAGGAAGTTGACCTGCGTGAAGCAGCCGAGTTAGAGAAGAAGCTATCAAGCGAAAATCAGGGTCAGTGAAATAACTGTTCCCGGTAATTCCCTACGATAAAAAACAAACAGTCCGGCCCCTTGAATGTGGGGCTGGCTGTTTATTTGTTTTTCGGTAAAGTCTTTTAAAGTAATGGTTTAAGCTAAGCCAGTTCTGTTTCTTTTTCAATTCTATTTTTTTTAGGGTTTATATTAAGCGAAAAGCCTTTTTTGCATCTATAAATCGCTATGGTTT
>JAFGDI010000079.1 GCA_016932145.1 Sedimentisphaerales bacterium | reverse complement strand
ATTTCTCAGCCTGCTGGTACCAAATCAGCGGCGAATTCAGGCTTTTATCCTTATGCTCGAGCCCAATGTGACGGATGCAGAAGATATCTATCAGGAAACTTTGTCTGAAATGTGGAATAAGTTCGACACCTTTACTATAGGAACTGACTTTGTTGCCTGGGGAATAACAGTAGCCAAGTACAAGGTTCTGACGCATCGTAAGAAAAAATACAACTCGAAGATGATGTTCAGTAGCGAGGTATTAGATATACTTGAACAGGAAGCATTACCCAGGATCAGTTCAATGCAGGATCATATAGATGTATTGAAAGACTGCCTGGGTAAACTTCCGGATAAAGATGTTGATCTCCTGAAGCTGCGTTATGAAAATGATATGACCCTCCAGAAAATATCGCTGAGTATGGGTAAGAGCACTCCCTCAATCCACAGGCTAATGGCTGCGATTCACTCCAAACTTGCTTTGTGTATTCGCCGGACTCTGAGATTGGAGGAAATGGCATGAAAAAAGACCAGGAATTGATGTTGAAGGTGGCTGACCTTACCTTACATGCTATGAATGGCACGCTCACTCCTGAGCAATTTAAGGAATTTCAGGAGCTTTTGGCCCAAAGCCCTTCGGCACGCGATTGCTATGTAGAGATACTCTGGACACATATTGGCCTGAATTCTATGGAGGGAATATCTGGTTTACAGAAATTTGACCAGGGTCTCTTAAATGCAATGCTTGAAGATGAGAGTCAGGCACCCACAATTGAGCTGAATCCTCAAAAAAAGGCCGATGATAAGGTAGTGGTAATAAAACCGACGACCAGATCTGAGCCGGAGTTTTTGCGACGGACCAGGCTTGTCATCGTAATGGCACTGGCTGCGGTTCTCATGATCGCTTTATCGCCTGTTTATATGCCCGGCATGGCCGAAAAGGAAGTAGCTACTCTCACAGATAGTATTGATACCTATTGGGCCAATATGAACGGTGATATTGCCAGAGGTACCAGGTTTACTGATGGCAGGGGTGTATGGAAGCTCCAGCGTGGTATGGCTCAGATACAGTTCGATTCTGATGTACAGTTGGTTGTTGAAGCACCGGCTGAATTCCAGATACTCGATAGCGACCGGATAAGCCTTGACCGGGGAAAAATCTATGCTGTCGTTGCTCCTAAAGGTATCGGGTTTACAGTTTTCACTGATAATGCCCGTATAATAGACCTCGGAACCGAATTTGGGGTCGAGGTGAGTGATAAGAGAGATACCTTATTGCATGTTATCAAAGGGCGGACCGTTCTTAAAACTGACAGTAATGAGCAGATTGAAGTGTCTAAAGAATCCGCTAAAAAAATAGATAGCAATAATGGTAAGATATATGATATTGTCTGCCAGGATGACCTTTTTGTCCGTGGTATAGATTCAGAACGAGATATAATCTGGCGGCAGCAGCCGGGTCTTGCTCTGGCAGATATTGTAGCTGGTGGAGATGGCTTAGGACAAGTTGGTAAGGCCAGAGTTCTCAACCCAATTGATGCAAAATATCGTGATGCCGCTGATCTTGGTCTTCGCAAACCTAAAGGCACCTACAATCTGATGTCAGATTCTCAGTTCGTTGATGGTGTGTTTGTTGTTGATCCTCGTAATAGCGAGACCGTGGTAACTTCCAGTGGCATCAAGATCGACACTCCTGAACTTGAGGGTGGTATAACCCATGGCATAGTTGCCTTTCGCGGAAAGATACAGGAAACATTCCCGACTGTGCCCAATCTTGTGATCAATAGCAAAAATTATGACAAAAATAATGTGATTATGATACATAGCAATTGCGGCATAACTTTTGACCTTGAGGCAATTCGGAATAATTACCCCGAATATGAACTTGCCGGTTTCAGGTCACTGGCTTGCATATCTGAATCATTAGCTTCCCTTACTAAGAGGAAGGCATTCGTTGACTTTATCCTTCTGGTTGATGGTGAAGTCAGGTATCAGGTTATTGGCTTAAATGCTGTTTCTGATCCTCTGGATGTTGAAGTTGAATTAAATCAAAATAACCGTTTTCTGACTATTATTGTGACAGATTGCCCGTCACTTTCAGATAGTAATTTCCCACATAACTGCGTTGATAATGATTTCTTTAATCTGGTTGATCCTGAGTTGGTAATCAGAAATAAATCTAACATTATCAAGTAAAATGAGTAAACATGGTATTTCTTTGTGGGTTTATTTTCACAGGGCGTATTTTCTTGAGGACTAAGATGAGAAGAGTAAGTTGGATTTTCCTTTTATCGTTATTTTTGGCTGAAAATTGTCTGGCCTTTCTCGCTGCTGATTCACTTGTCATGCATTTTGATGCGGCTTCACTGGCCGATAGTTATGTCAATGGCAATAAGGTTTCACTTTGGAAAGACAGTTCGGGGCATGGAAACAATGCTCTTCAGGACATGGCATCGGCCCAGCCGGTATATATAGGTTCTGATCCGGCCTTTGATGATCTGCCTGTAGTTCGTTTTGATGGTGATAGTGATTGGCTTAAACTGTCTTCAACAGCCATTAATGTCAGTTCATATACTATGTTTGCAGTAGCCAGACATGCTCGAATTGACCAGGAGCAGTATATAATTGCCGGACAGAATGGTACTGGTAATAACCGGGCCAGAATGGGTATTGACCATGAGCGTAAGTTTGTCTGGCGTGCCGGCAGTTCAGATGTTGTCACCTCTGATGCTGACACCAGGGTACATATTTTTGCTGCTACCTCCGAGTTAGAGGCATATCTTGATGGCCGACCTGTTGCGAGCAATGCTAACAGCTCTCGAGAGTACCCGGCATCATTTAACCTGGGTTCATATAATCGCGGAGAAAAGGCCTTCTTTCTGGGTGATCTTGCTGAAGTCATAATATTTAACCGTATCCTTACCGGCCAGGAGCTTAATGAGATCGGCTCCTATCTGGAAGCAAAGTACGGCCTTGATACTATCTACCGGCAAAAAGACAAACATGTTATTGGCGTTTCACCATCTGACCAGTGTTTCAATGTAGCTTTGGACAAGGTTCTCAGTTGGCAAGCCCCAGTTGCTGTGGCAAATCCTGCCTATAATGTTTATTTTGGCACTAGTAAAGACAAACTTGATCTGGTTGCAGAAATGCAAAGTCAGACCGTTCTGGATCCTATGGGGCAAGCTCTGCTTAAACCTGGTCAAAGGTATTACTGGAGAGTTGATATAGAAGGTATAGCAGATAAGGGTACTGTTTATTCTTTTGTAACCAGACAATCAGAGTCTGAGCAGGCAGTCGGGCCACTTCCTCCAGACATGACCAATCTGACTGGTAATAAAGACTCGGTAGGAGGTACTAGCTTTGTTTCCAATAAACCTGTTGATAATAGCTTTGCCATAGTAGCCGACGGCCAGGTTTGTAATATATATGTTGATGAAAATGACTATGAGGTATGTCGTCTGGCTGCTGATCTGCTGGCAGGTGATATTGAAAGTGTATGTGGTATAAGACCGCAGGTTGTGAATGATATAAAGTTGGCCCAGAGTGATAATGTTATTATTATTGGTACATATAAACGCAGTAAGGTCGTAGATCAGTTGGTGAAAAATGCCAGGATCAGCGTAACCGATATTGCAGGTCAATGGGAAACATTTGCTCTGGAAACTGTTAATTCTCCTGTTGAGAAGGTTAAACAGGCCTTGGTTATTTATGGCAGTGACAGACGCGGTACGGCTTATGGCGTTGTTGATCTGTCAGAAAAGATCGGTGTTTCACCCTGGTATTGGTTTGCCGATGTTCCGGTTAAATATCAGTCTGAATTATATGTCCGCAGTGGCAGATATAAACAGGGACCACCTTCGGTTAAATATCGTGGATTCTTTATCAATGATGAAGACTGGGGTCTGCATCCCTGGGCCCGATATACCTATTCACCCGAAGAAGGAAATATTGGCCCTGAAGCTCATAAAAGAATATTTGAAATGATGTTAAGGATCAAGGCCAATTATCTCTGGCCCGGAATGCACAGATGCACAAAGGCATTCCATGCTTTTGCTGAAAATAAAGTGGTTGCCGATCAGTATGCGATCGTTATGGGTTCTTCTCATTGCGAGCAGATGTCCAGAGATAATGAATGGGAATGGTATCGCTGGAGTCCAAAAGATGGCTCAGATCGAGGGGCATGGGATTGGTGTACTAATTCCAATACACTTATTGAATACTGGCGTGATGCGGTTGCTGCCAACGGCCAATATGAAAATGTTTACACGACCGGCATGCGCGGCATACATGATAGTGGTATGCCTTGTTCTGGTGCGACCAATGCTCAGAAAGTGCTTGCCATGCAGAACGAAGTATTCCCGGCACAAAGGAAAATGATCTCAGAGCTGGTTAATCCTGACCCATCAAAGGTGCCGCAGATATTCTGTCCTTATAAGGAAGTCCTTGGTCTTTATGATCTGGGCATGGATGTGCCCGATGATATAACCCTGGTATGGCCAGATGATAATTATGGCTATATTCGCAGATTGTCAAATACTAAAGAGCAGGCCAGATCTGGCAGTGCCGGAGTCTATTATCATTTCTCATATCTGGGACCACCAGAGGACTATCTCTGGCTTTACTCTACGCCACTTGGTCTTATCTGGGAAGAGATGGTTAAGGCTTATCAGTATGGTGCAGACCGAGTCTGGGTATTTAATGCCGGAGATATCAAACCTGCTGAGCTGGGGCTGGACTATGCTATGCGTCTGGCCTGGAATATAGATAATTTCTCTCATGAAAACATCAGAGAATATCTCGAATTATGGGCCTGGCAGCAGTTTGGAGCAGAACAGAGAAAAGAAATCGCTGATATCCTTATAGAGTATTTCCGCTTGGCGCAAAATCGTAAGCCTGAGCATATGTCATCTGGTGGCTTTACCTTCTCTATGACTGAATATGGAGATGAAGCCCAGAAAAGATTACAGCAGTATGCCAGTATTACTGACAGAGCCAATGGTGTTTATGATAAGCTGCCTGAGACCTGTCGTGACGCATTTTATCAGCTTGTTTTATATCAGGTTCGCTGTGCTGACCTTATGAACCAGAAGATAATCAATGCCCACCGGAATATCTATTATGCTTCACAGGGCCGTGTTTCTGCCAATGATTATGCCCAACTGGCCCATAAAGCCTACGAACAGATCATTGCCGAAACTGACCATTATAATAATGTAATGTCAGATGGTAAATGGAAGTATGTTATGAGCTGGCAGCCTCGCCATATTGCTCCTTATTACAGGCCTGCAACTATTGCTGTTGCCCCTGAAAGCCCTGCTGTTATGGGCGTTATTCTGGAAGGCCAGAGTAAGGCTCTTACTGATACCCCGGTAGTTGGTATTTCCTATTCGGACAACTTCGCTGATAGGTCAACTGACAACTGGCAGCCAAATAATCCTGATCGCTGGACAGTTAGAAGTAATGGCGGCATGAATGAATTTGCAATTCATAATGGCGACTATAATAACCTTTCTGGTGGTCGTTTGGGTGAAATAGCATTACTGCGTGATATGAAGTATGACTATTTCAACTTTAAGACAAAAGTACGCCTTTGCGACAGAATGGAAGGTAACAGTTCCGCTGATGCCGCCGTAGTATTTGGTTATCTTAATGAAATGAACTATTATTACTTTATTCTCAGTAGTAAAGATGTAACCAAAAACTCTTACGGCAGTGATACTGTCCTTTTCCGCGTGGTAAATGGTGTCAGAGCCCATGTTCGCAGCTTCAGCCTGGCTGTCAGGGATAATGACTATCATGACCTGGAGCTGGTAAATGATAAAGATGGATTGACAATAATTGTTGATGGTAGCCCGCTTGAGCATATTGTTCAGCGGTTCCCCGCCGGTCAGATAGGTATTGGTTCATATAATGATACCGCTGCTTTCACTGATATTAAGATCGAACCGATCATTGCAGATGATGTGCTTGATGCTCTTCCCGTATTTGATGTTTATACTAAAAGTAGCCACTTTATTGATATATACAATAAGGGCAAAGGTGCTTTCGACTGGTCTGCTACTGCTTCTGAGCCCTGGGTTAAGCTGGATATTGCTTCTGGCATGGTTGAAACCCAGCAGCGTCTCTGGGTCAGCCTTGATTGGCCCGTTGTGCCCACTGGTGCCAGTGCTTCTGTTATAACTATAGCTGGACCTGATGGTGATGTCAGTGTAAGAATTAATGCATTTAAGCCAGCTTTTCCTGAGCCTGATCAGCTTGATTGTGTGGTTGAATCAAAGGGCTATGTAAGCCTGGAGGCGGAAAATTACACCCGTAAAACTGATCGCAATGGGGCGGCCTGGCAGGTAATTGATTCTTTTGGCAGTACAGGTGACACACTAACTGTTTTACCGTTTGATACTGCCAGTTGTAATGATGTTACTAAGCTGTTGTCACAGAGCCCTTCAGTTGAATATGATATGTATCTCTGGAGTTCTGGTACAAAAGATATAACTATCAGGGCAATACCAACCCATCCGATCAATTCGGAGATGAAGCTGAGATATGCCATAGCCTTTGACGACCAGCAGCCGGTTATTGTAGATTACAGTACACGCGAATGGTCGCCCAAATGGTATCTTAATGTTCTGCAGGGTGTAACCTTATCGACTGCAAATCTTAAAATTGAGCAGGCCGGTAAACATACCCTCAAAATATGGATGGTAGATCCAGGTGTTGTACTCGACAAGATCATTATTGGTAAGGCCCCTGTAAGTCACTTGGGTCCTCCTCAGACAAACATTATAAGATAGTTTCTGTTATAGGTTCTATATTTGTATGTTGCAAGAGAAATAGCAGTTAAGGTTGTAAGATATAGTGTAATGCCGGCAGAGTATTGGGCACGATTCGCTCAAGTCTGGTTCTGGTCTTGGTCTGATCGGTATGGCATTATATCTTACAATCGGCTGTCTCTTGTTCTATTTCTAATTAACTCTTAGTTGAAAGAAAGTTTTATCGTGTATTGTGTGTTTTAGTTTTAATTCTTAATTCAGAAAAAGGAAGGTTTGGAATGAAGAAAAAAATTGTTGCAATGTTGTTTGCTCTATTGGGAAGTGCCAGTTCATTGCTAGCATTACCTGTGACCGATGGGCTGGTAATGAACCTGGATGCCGATGCGATCCCGAGTTCAGCAGTAGCTGCTGATGGTACTATCAGTTCCTGGCTGGATATGTCAGGACAGGGTAATAATGCTACCCAGACAGATGCCCTGAAGCGTCCGGTATTTATCAGTAGTAATATTGATATGAAAAATCGGGCCTGTGTTCGATTCGATGGTGTTGATGACTGGATGCTCCTTAATGAGAATATGGTGAATGTTGGTTCGTGTACAATGTTCGCCGTAGCCAGGGCAATTCGTACCACTGGTGAGCAGTATATTGTCGCAGGTCAGAGCCTTGTAGATGGTGTTGCTCAGGCCAATCGTTTGCGGTTTGCTACAAATACCAATGCTTTTGAGTTTCGTGTGGGCAGTTCGGGTTCCTATAAAACTGCTGCCAATTCAGCTAATACTGATGTCCATGTATTTGGTCTTACCTCCGGCGCAAAGTTTTATATAGATGGTGTTAATTTTGCTAATGGTAGTAATACCTCAGTTATGAATCCGGCGAGTTTTAATATTGGCTCATATAATCGGGGTGCGAGAAACTTTTTCCAGGGTGATATTGCAGCCGTGGTGGTATTCAATCGGGTCTTATCTGACACTGAGGTTGCACAGATGAATGATTATTTCATCAATAAATATGCATTGGGTGCAAACTCACCTGTTCCGGCTAATGGAGCTGCTTCTGTTGGCACTCCGAATTCTGGTAATGTTACATTTACCCTGCAGTGGAATGCCGCTATAAGCGATGCTGACCCAACCAGGGTTGATCCGCTGGTGAAAAAGCATATGTTATATATGGGTGAAGGCTTAAGTGATGCTAATATGGTACTTATTGCCGAGATAAATGTGACCGATTATAGTACCGTAGCTAACTCTTTTGGCCCGCTAACCCGGCCTTATGACAAAACCTATACCTGGCGTGTTGACGAGATTCTCGCCGATTCTCAGGGTGGTATCCGGGAGGCTGATGATCCTAATAATTATGAAGGTAAGAACTGGACCTTCAGTACTATGTTAAGCGTTCCTTATATTAGTTCTGGGCCGACCTCTACCCGGTTCAATGTTGGTGGCTCAGCCCAGCTCAGTGTGGCTTATACTACTGTAAGCCCGGCAACAGCCATCTGGTACAAGGATGGCCAGCCGGTAACTCCTGGCGGCAGAATATCTGCTTCATTAGTTAATGGTGTTGCGTCTTTGGATCTCACTAATATGGTTCTTGCTGATGAAGGTGTTTATTATTGCGTACTTACCAGTTCAGGAGGTGCAACTACCTCAGATTCTGCTACTCTCATTACCAATAAGCTGCTGGCAAGCTATGCTTTTGAACAGAATTTGAATGATGGTACTGGTACCAATAACGGCTCGCCAATGGAAAACCCAACTTTTGTAGAGGGTATCTCCGGCAGTTATGCTGTTGCTTCGGCCGATGGCCTTGGTTATGTGCTTCTTTCTACAGATGCTTTTCCAAAGGCAGGCTTTGGTAACGGACTTGAGCAGTTTACCTATTCTTTCTGGGTCAATCCTTCAGCTTCTTATACCGGTGATGGCCGTATTATGGGTAACTTCAATGAGGGTAGTAATACCGGTGTTCAGTTTGGTGTAAGTGGTGATGGAACTATAAAGACTTATTTCAGAGAGCAGAATAACAGATCTGTTGAGGTATTTACGCCTGCTGGTACTGTTCCTGATGAAAAATGGTCTCATATTGCCATTACTTATACTGGATCTGTATTCAGATATTTCCTTAATGGTACTATGATCCTTGAAAGAAATGTTGCTACTCTTAATAACTTCATTGACTGGCAGTATCCTCATTTCATTATGGCTAAGAACCTCAGAGGTACTGGGGTTTCTGAGAGATATCGCGGTAGTCTTGATGATCTCAGGATTTATAATTTTGCCATGGATGAGTACCAGGTGGCCGATCTGGTTATTGATATTACCGGTGAGCCGGTATGTATAGCCTCACAGAGACCTGATGCACTTATTGACCTCAACGATGATTGTGCTATTGATCTTACTGATCTGGCATTATTTGCCGGTGAATGGTTGAAATCAGGTATATACCAAAGTGGAAATTGACCATTTCTAATCTGTGGCCTCCAACCATAATGGTTGCGGCCCGAATTAAAACTTAATCCCCTTTTTTAATTATAAACCCGACTGAGTGATAGTATTCAGTCGGGTTTATTTATTTT
>JAFGDI010000078.1 GCA_016932145.1 Sedimentisphaerales bacterium | reverse complement strand
TATCAAATATGGTATTGATCTGGAGTGTTGACTTTTCAAAATTCATTATAGTCTCAGTGGTAAAGCGTGCCTTCCATTCATCAAGGGTCAGACACCAGTGCGGATTGATCGCCATAATACCGCCGGGGCAATACGGATACCCTGCTTTATCGAGCATAGTGCAAACCTTATCGGCCAGTCGCAGGAAAATACCCCTGACATGGTCAAGTATCTGGCTGTCAACATTGGCAAAAATGATAGCATTGTCCTGGTCCGAGAATGAGGTCATTTCCTGGCGGGCATTACTACCCAGAGAGACAAAGGCAAATTCGATGTTTTCGGTTTGCGTCTCTTGCAGGGCCAGAGCAATGAATTTGACCATAACCGCATCAAAAATGCGGCAGATGGCCTGCCGGATAGCGGGCGATTTTACACCGTTGAGAGTCATGGCACGGACCATAGCGGGTACCTGACTGACACTGTGAATGATATGTCCCTGACTTTGGGCAGATTCTACAGCTTCAATTATCCCGGCGGGCAGTTGATCATAATTATTTATCAATTCAAAGCCGGTGACCTGACTGGCGAGATTCTCAGCGGTAATACGGCGAATGGTAAGGACATGACCATCTTTTTCAGAAAGGAAGATACGGGCCGCTTTGATAATAACATCGATAAGGAGCCCGCTTTTACTCTGTAAGCGGGCTTCAAATTCTGAACTGGATCGTCTGCCATCGTTAAGCTCGGCCAGATATTCGACCGCGGCAAGATTAACCTTATTTTCCGGCAGTAATTTCTGCCAGATATCATCGCAGGCCAGCTCTCGTTCGCTATAGCCCAGCATTCTTTGCAAAGCCAGGTTAGAAAATATGTTCTTCCCTTCGAGCATAAGAATATATCCCTCACTTGAGGCTTCGACCAGGGCACGATATCGCTCTTTAGCTTCAATGAGACCGGTCTGGGCCTGTAATCTTTCGTTCTCAATGCGGCGGCTCTGACTAATAGTATAAAGTACGATAATAAAGAGGAAAACAGATATAACCAGAAAGGTCCATAATAGATTGATGGTCATGGCACTTATCTGCTGTTCTACATCGTGAATATACATACCCGTGCCGATTATCCAGCCCCACTGGGGTATCAGACGCACAAAAGACAATTTCGGAACATGCAGGTCAGGATTATCCTGCCACTGCCAGAGATATTCCATATACCCTTCGCCCTGATTATTCTGGGTGAGCTTGACAAATTCGACAAAGAGTTTTTTGCGGTTTTTATCCTTAATATCTACATAGTCTGTGAGATCCTGACCGTTAAGTTCCGGCAGGTAAGGATGCATTATCATACGCGGATGAGTATCAGTTATCCAAAAATAATCTTTGCCGGCAGTGCCATAGTGGAGTGCCTTTATATCGGAAGCGGCGATTTCCCGAGCCTGCTGCTGAGAAATCTCACCGGCCTGAGCCCTGGCCATCTGATGCATAATAAGGCTCTGGGCCGTATTGACCATCTCCTTTAACATTACCTTGCGAGATTCCATCAGATTCTGACGGGAAAGAGGGATAACGATAACAAAAATGGCAATTATGAACAGAGCTGTACTAAGCAGGATAGGCAGGGCAATTTTCAGATGAAAGCCAGAAAGCCAGTAGCTTTGAGCCTGCTGTTTTTTACCAGCATAATATTTACCTTTAAAGTACTCGCTGAGCTCTCGTTCACTGAGTATTCTTTCGTTTTCAAGCTGCTCATCGGCTTCATGATACCGTTCAGTGAAAGTTCCATTTTTAAAGTCTTCGCGACAAGGCAGATAGCCATTATAATCATCTTGCAAATGACATTCAAAAACCGCCTTGATCTGCTCGGGTGTGTATTTACCTTCAAATTCGGCTATGGCATCTGCCAGTGTTTCTTTGCAATGTCGGAACTTACGGTGACTATAAGGGTCATAGCCATCTGTTGTCCCGGAGGCGATGAACTCATCAAAACTCTGGAGGTCAAAAAAACCATCGATCCATTTATGAATATCTTCAGCCCGGATACCAAAGAGCTTTTCAGTTTTGTCAGCATGTTGAGATATTTTCATCAAATTTACCGCATTAGTCAGAGGGAAACCTCTATCACCCTTTTTTCTGTCACCAGTAAAGACATTAGCACATCATGGTCATCAGTGGGAACATTATCCACTAACTGCAATTCAAAGGCAACCGCACAGCGAATGGCATTGCTTACTTGTTCCCGGCTCAGGAAGCGATCATAAAACCCGCCGCCACGCCCCAGTCTGCGGCCATTGGCATCAAATGTCAAACCGGGCACAATTATCAGTTCTATTTTGCTGATATCGACTTCGATATTATCTGCCGGGTTTCGCAGGCCATAGCGATCAATGACCATGTCCTGGTCCAGAGAGCTTAGTTTTACCGCAGCCATAGTCTTATCAGCAAAATTAACCCGCGGGACTACTACCGTTTTGCCATCGGCCAATGCCTGAGCGATAAGAGAGCTGGTATTATACTCCCCTGCCATACTCAGGAATGTCATTATAACCCTGGCTGAGCGATAAATATCCAGAGAAACAATATGTCTGGTAATATCTTCACTCCACAGAGCTATCTGCCTGTCAGAACAACATGCCAGAGCATTGTTCATTGTCTGTCTGAGCTTTTTTTTATCCATGTTGCATACCTCAAACCAGTTGACGCTCTGCTCGGAAGCAATAACGAGTTCTTACTGAACTTTCTTCCTGAATTTTAATATCTCTATCTGATCGGTACAGATAACTCTCCTCTCGCGTTTATCATTGCGCACGAGCGGGTAAGTATCTTTAGAAATAAACTCCATCTTTTCCGAAGTTTCTCTGAACCACTGATCATATTTCTGTTGATCAAAGTCAGGGCAGCTCAGCATGTGATAATGGACAAAATAAACATTATTCAGAGCATCCGGCGATAAATTATCAGGGAAAGGCTCACGCACGACCTTATCTGGTCGGTAGATATACTGATTACAAAGATAACTGGCCGACCAGCTAAGCTGGGTCCAGGTAGCCTCAGAAAACCTGACATCCATATCTTCTTTGAGACAATAAGCCTCAGAAGCAAAAGAAGCATTATGCCAAAACCACTGGGAAAAAGCCCTTATCCTCTGATCAGCACTGTTTTTGTATGGTTTGATAACATCAATAGCAGCACAGGCAATAGCAATAGTGGAAATGAGCGTCAGGACGATAATAACCGTATTTCTGGTATTTCCCGCCGAAGCCCGACGGGCGTGGCCGTTGAGCAGTCTGGCAGCTCCAAGCCCACTGACAATATAAATCATAGGGGCGGCGTACATAAAGAATTTAACATGACCGCCATAAGGGTATTTTTGTACGAGAGCGGCGGCGAAATTTATGACAAGAGGCAGGATTAAGAGCCAGGCGATCTTGCCTCTGGCATTTTTAAATAGGGCAACGATACCAGTAACCATCAAAATAGCAGTCAGTGTACTGCCAAAACGCTCACCACCAACCGGATGAGAAAAGCTCTCGCCGGTATGGGTTGTAATTAGCCACCAGATCATTTTGATCGGGTTCAAAGGCGGGAAGGTATCGTCCCAGCAATCTGACATAAAGCCAAGTTCAGCAGCCATTTGCGGCTTTATCGAATAGAAATAGGCAATAAGAAAAGAAACAGAGAAAATTAAGCTATAAAGTAACCAGAGCAGCCAGTCTCTGGTCTGTCCTTTTTGTTTAAGCAGTGACCAGAAAACTATCAGGCTCACAGCAGCGGCGGTAAAGACCGCCGGGAATGAAAAACCAATCGCCAGAGGGACCCACAATATCAGGCCAATAAGCCAGCATCTTCTATGAGGGGCTAATATCCATTCCAGAAGAAACCAGATCAGCAATAACGAAACGAACATATCCATGCCGTAAGGCTTATACTCTGCCGCATAGCGGATATTAGAATAAGAAACTGAAAATAAGGCTACTGCAAACAGGCGAGCGGAACCTGACAGTAACTTACCTGAAATTCGCCAGAAAATAAACATAGAGGCAATAGAGGTAATAAAAGATGGCAGTCGCAAAGATAGCTCAGAGAAGCCTGATATGTCACTACAGGCCTTACCCAGCCATAAAAAGAAAACAGGTGCTACCTGATGATAAATGAGAGGCTGTAACAGCTCCATATAGCTGCACTTATAAACGCTAACAGCAACGAAACATTCATCTTCCCAGAGAGGAAAGGCCAGGAAATAACGGATACAGCGGGCGGCTATTCCCAGTAAAAAGAAAAATAACAGCCACTTATCCATTCGGGCCAATACGCCGACACGGTCAAGTTCTGGTGTTATACATAAAGGAGAAATAAGCCCCTTATCGCTTAATTCCGGTTTGCAAGACATAAAAAATACTCCAATCGCAGACTCATTTGTCTAATTAACTATAAGTAAGTTTGAATTGTATGAATATGATACAAACTGTCAACTTATTATTTGGTTGCGATTGGTGTACATTATAGTAGTAATGCCGGAAGAGTGGACGGCCCACTAATAGAAAAAAAGACAGGCAAATATCACCTGTCTTGAATAAAACTATAACTTATATTAAATTTTATAATAAATCGTACTATCTCAGGAATTGAGTACCGGCGAGAACCTGATCAATATCGAGTAATATCTTAACATTTTCACCAATCTTACCCATACCCAGAATAAAGTCGGTATTAACCTGATTACCGAACTCAGGCGAAGGTTCGATCTGTGCTTCCTGAATATCAAGCACTTCGGATACATTATCAACTATAATGCCCACCTGGGTATTATTACCATCGAGTTCTACCTCAACTACAATAATACAGGTCTGTTCAGTAACTTCCTTTTCGTCCATGCCGAATCTGACGCGCAGGTTGATAATAGGAATTACCTGACCACGCAGGTTTATAACCCCTTTAACCTCAATGGGTGTCTGAGGCACACTGGTGATATCCTGATAGCCGATAATTTCTTTAACTTTGAGTATTTCCAGGCCGAATTCTTCCTGACCTAAGGCAAAGGTAAGATATAAACCTGCTTTAGCTCTGGCATTGCGGTTTTCCAGACTTGTCGCACTTGAACCATGATCAACCATCTGATCTATCTCCTAAAAATCGTACAATTTTATTCTTTTTCTCCATAGGCCGGGATACTTCACTTCCCTGCAACACTCTTATCGTAAAATATAAAGGGAGAATTTGCAAAAAAGCTGGTAAAATAGGTAATATAAAATCATAAGTGCTTGAAAAAATGCCAGATAAGCATGATATTAAAAAAACATAAACAAATAATAATTCAGCAGCTGGCGAATTATAGGACCAGAGGAGATCTGACCATTCTCTGGTTGGCGTTTATTTATAACAAAAAGTCGGTAAGAACGATTGAACCTTTGCCCCGATAAGGTACAATAGTGATATGAGCAGTGGCATAAATTTTGGCGTTAGTGAGAAAAAGGCGGATGAATTACGGGGCCGCATGAGCAATTGCGGGCTTAGTGAAGGCGATCTGGAAGAATCTTTTGTAAAAGGCTCCGGCCCCGGCGGTCAGAAGGTGAATAAAACCTCCTCTTGCGTCCAACTGAAACACATACCTACCGGGACGATCATCAAGATGCAAAAAGAAAGATCTCTGGCCCTGAACAGGTTTTTTGCCCGCAGGAAAATGTGCGAACTACTGGAAATTGAGCAAGGAATCAAGACCCCTGAGCAAGGTCTGGCAGATAAGATACGCAAGCAAAAGCAAAGACGCAAACGGCGAGGCAAAAGTGGCAACACCCCCACAGCACTCAGTACAGGTGAATAAATAAAACAACTCAGGCCGTTTCATCACAGGAAACAACCTGAGTTGTATGTTTGATCTGGTGGTGCATTACTGGTGACCGAAAGTCACTCAAAGCTGTTTGCTGCGATACGATTCAACTTCCCAGTTTTCGATAAAAGTTCGGGCGGCATCGGTCATAAAGTCTATGCCGCCAAAGGCATTAGCCAGTTGAATGACCAGGGCACCGTCCTGAGCGAGTAAGAGAGCCAGAGCGGCTTTCTTTTCGGTTTCGGCTACGCCATAAACAGCGGTTTTGGTTGCAATAATTGCCGGGTTATAGCCGTGTTTTGCCTTAAATGCCTTTATGGCTTCGAGGTTTGGCTCGCCGATAAACGGATAGCTTTTGGCATAGACGATGTGGTCAGGTGTAATTGGCCCCTGCGGGTAGGCAAACGAGCCGGAAACGGCAATACCCAGGTCATCATTATCAAAAATAGCAGTTATCTGCCGCATTTGTTCATCGATCTGGCTGGTTGTCGGGTCAGAGCCAACTTTCAGGGTGGTTTTTATGCCGGCCTGCTTATAAAAAGGCAGGAGAACATTGACCACTCGTGAATAAAGCTGACGGATCTCAGCGGCGGTATCAGCAGCGACAAACAGGCCATGGTTTTTCAGGAAGATCAAAGCCGGCTCTTTGCCATTGCTTTCTTTATAGTTTTTAATTTCCTCTCTGACCTTCATGCAAAGGGTATAACCCGGATCGATATAGTCCAGCCAGAGGGCATCGGGGAACAGTTGGGCACAGGCGTTTTTGCCGGCCAGAGAGCAGGTCATGCCGTTAACTATAGCCGGGTGAGTATGAACCACAAAGGTTGCACTAAGAGAATCATGGAGAGGAGCTTCCACCGAGGCCCGGCCGGGCGTTTCAGGGCTGACAGCTGCGGCCATAGCATTTTTTATAAGCTCTTCCCGCTCGGCAGGCACAGCAGGCGGAGTAAAAGCATAAAGCTCGCTGAGTCTGATGCGGTCCAGGGCAACAAACAGTTCGGGTTTCAGACCTGCCAGAGTAGTACCAGAGGGTTTAACCCATAAGGTCTGTTCATTTTTCGCAGAGGTATTGCCTCCACCGCCCAGAACATAATCACAAGAGCCAAACTCATGTGATAGTTTTGTTATTGTGTTTAACAGTTCATTTTTTGTCATTTTATTTTTCTTCTATGAGTTACAAGTTTTGTATATTTATTTAATACTACTTACTTCATTTTTCAGGCCGGCTTACAATTGCAT
>JAFGDI010000077.1 GCA_016932145.1 Sedimentisphaerales bacterium | reverse complement strand
GTTGCAGATGGAGCATATCCAGTTCTGGCCACGATCAGGTATGCTGAAGGTTGGGATACACTTTCAGTTATTCCCGCGGTTGAGCAGGATGATGATCAGCAGGTTGAATATAAATATCATAAATTCAGACTGGAAACCAGTTCTGATATTAAAACGATAAGCTATGGTGGCTCTACCGCAATTTCAGCGAAGCTGTATTATGATGGTGAACTGATAAACGATGACTATCAGGTGAATTGGACTGATAGTAGCAAAATTAGCAAAAGTAATAATTATTATATTGAAGGTGGTATATTGTATAATATCAACGATGATACATTTGGTGATTGTCTTTCCTTGCAGGCAGAAGTGAATTTTGAAGGTTTTACCATTACAAACTATCTTTCTCTGAACCTTTTGTCAGAAGTTAAGCCTGATAGATGTGTTATAACTAAGGCAACTGTAAAAGCATCGAAAAATCGTGATAATCCTGATGATTCTATTTCATTGTCGATAAGAAGTATCATTTATCCGACTTATGTCGCAGATGATATAGAAAGAGATAAGCATATCACCGTTGAGGTTTATGAGGAGAATAATACTGTTTTACCGGTAATAACCAGAACTTTTCCAATTAACGAAAATATTGTACAATATGGATTGGATAGAGGTTTAGAGGTAAGTTCGGTTAAAGTTATTAATGACACGAAAGATAAGAATAATTATTTCAAACTTAACTCTAAGTTTGCCAGACATCAGGAAGCAGATATCAGGCTTAGCGGGCTTAATCTTTCAGGGCTGAAAGAATCGCTTACCGTAAAGATATACAACAGTCATTTTATTACTGTGGATACAGTTACTGATAAAAATGAACCATACAAGTCTCTTGCTGGTGACGATAAGATTAATGGTCATCAGAATATTCCGGTGTCCCTGTGTATGGGTGTATCCGACAACATTTATCTTAAAAAGTATCGTGGCAGGGTATCAAGAGGCACAAAGCGCAATGGGTTCTGCAATTTCTCAGGAACTTTCTCGATGGTTGATGTTAATAGTCTGGCTGAGAAGGGGCTGGCGTTTGAATTTAATGATAAGACTTTCTACCTTACAGCCAATGAAGTGCACTATTTTGAATCAACATCTGTTTATTATAAGTTTGTCTCCGAAAAGCCTCTGATTGTATATAAAAACGGTAAATACACTTTTTCATTCTCTTGTAATGCCAATGGAGTTGTAGAAGGAAAAAGTAAGGATGCGTTAATTCTGACTGTCAAGGGTGTTTTTGATACCAGGACAGGCAAGTATTCATTAAATATCAAAGATATTCAACAGGATTATAGTACAGATAAGGGCGGACTAAGGTATGATATTGCTCCGTTTGAGGATGGTGTGATTACTGATATCTATAATGCTCATGGTTATGCGTCCGGAGGTGATTTTTTCATCTGTGGTGATGCAACTAGCTTATAACGACCAGATAATATGGTGAGTTGCCCAATATAAACGGTTTTTCTTTTGGGCAATAAGCCTTATAGCTTGATAATTTGTGTAATTATATTTTTTGAATAAACAAGGGCCGCTCTCGTAAGGGAGTGGCCCTTTGCGTAGTGATTAGTAAATATTCAGTATTTCTAAAACTATTTATTCAGGCAGGTATTGAAAAAGTCGGTGAAGACTTGTTTTATTCTGGTGTAGGGCCAGTTGGTGCTGATCGCGGGGATATGCAGGAAGAAGGCTGTTTGCAGGTTATTACCCCCGGCGGCCTGGTCGAGCAGTGTCCAGAGTGTTGCTTCGCAGACATACTGGCCGGGGTTTTCTGAGATGATGAAATGCTCATGTTCGCTGCAATATTGTCGAATATGTGAGGGTATCTGGGAGTAGTAGATGGCGTTGCCGGGGTATTGCTCGTATTGTAGGGGTTTTCGGGCCAGAGTTTCCAGTCGGAAAGTTTCGCCTGCGGCCAGTCCCATACATATACAGGCCGATGGTCTGACTGTCTCAAGCAGGGCTGACAATTCTTTGCGGGCAAGTTGATAATCAACTGGTAAAACCTTACCTGTGATCAGCCCGGGGTATCTCTCGCCATACTCAGTTGCCAGCATACCGCTGGGGTTCTCGGTGAAATTATGAAATGGTGTGAATCCGGTTATCAGTATATCAGACATGTATTCTGCTTAGTCCTCTGAGTTGTCAGCTTCTGGTAAGAGCTTGTTCTGGTAGTAAAGCATTGCAGGTGGCCTATAGAAATAGCCAGCAGGTATTTTAATCAAAGACCTTGCTATTGTCATTGTCATTTTGAGATAAGCTGGGAGAATAAAAAGCAATTATGGCATTGTTTAGTTTAAGTTATTGTAAATTAAGAGATTATGCTACTGTGGCGTTTTGCTTTAAGCATTAAAAATGATGTGTTTTACTGTTTTGAAAGATGGTGTTATTGTATGATCGTTTTGTTATTGTCAAAATATATTTCAGTCTGTGAAAGTAGCTTTATTGCTGGCGGGAAAAGTGCTATAATGTGTTTTTGAAAGGATAGCGAGAGGAAGCGATATGAGCGGTAACAGTTTTACACACCTACACTTACATACAGAATACAGTTTACTTGATGGCGGCTGCGCGATCAAAAAACTGGTAAAGCACTGTAAAGAACTGGGTATGGAGTCTTTGGCCATAACCGACCATGGTAACATGTTTGGTGCTACCAGTTTTTATTCGGCGGCCAAAGAAGCCGGTATCAAGCCTATTATTGGCTGTGAGGCCTACATAGCCCCGGGCAGTCGCTTTGAAAAAGATAGTAAGGGTATGTCCGAGGCCAGTTATCATTTATGCCTGCTGGCAGAGAACAATACCGGCTATAAGAACCTGCTCAAGCTCTCGACACAGGCCTATACTGAGGGTTTTTACTATAAGCCGCGTATTGACAAGGAATTACTGGCAGAGTTAAAAGATGGTCTTATCTGTACCAGTGCCTGCCTGGGTGGTGAGATACCCTCTCTTATATTGAAAGACAGATTTGACGAGGCTAAAGCCGCCGCCGAGTGGTATCTGAAAACCTTTGGCGAAGAGCGTTTTTATATTGAGATCCAATGGCATTGTGAGGATCAGAATAAAGTTACTCCCATTCTGGTTGACCTGGCCCGCCAGGTAGGTGCTCAGATAGTAGCTACTAACGATGTCCACTTTCTCAGGAAAGATGACTATCGGGCGCACCAGGCATTGACATGTCTCAGTACGGGCAAGACGCTGGACGATCCCAAGAAGATGGTTTATCCGCCGGAGCTGTATTTGCGACCAGCCCAGGAGATGCGCGAAGTATTTGCCCGCTGGCCAGAGGCATGTGATAACACGCTCAAGATCGCCAATATGTGCGACCTTGAAATAGAGATGGGTGTGCAGCATGCCCCGGTCTATAAATGCCCCGCCGGAAAGACAGCCGACGGTTATTTGCGTGAACTATGTGAAGATGGTCTGCGTAAGCGGTTCGGCGATATATCGCCAGAGCGTCAGGCCCGCCTGGACCATGAGCTGAAGGTTATTGCCGATAAAGATTTTTCCAGTTACTTTCTCATCGTCTGGGACTTTGTAAATTTTGCCCGTCGTAATAACATACCAGCCAACCCGCGCGGTAGTGGTGTGGGTACGCTGGTTGGTTATGCCCTTGAGATCGCCCATGTTGACCCGATGCGATACGGCCTGCTGTTCGAGCGATTCATGGACCCGGAACGAACTGAGATGCCCGATATAGATATTGATATCTGCCAGAACGGTCGTCAGCGGGTAATCGAATATGTGCAGCAGAAATATGGTCATGTAGCACAGATAACGACCTTTGGTACTCTCAAGGCCAAGGGTGTAATTCGTGATGTCTGCCGGGTACTGAATATTCCGCTTTCAGATGCAGACAAGCTGGCCAAGTTGGTGCCTGATGACCTCAAGATGACACTGGACAAAGCTCTGGAACAAGAGCCGGAATTGCGTCAGTGGTGTGAAAGTGACCCCAAGGTGCAGGATGCCTTCGATATCGGCAAGCGACTCGAAGGTCTGACCCGACATTGTTCGGTTCACGCCTGTGCGGTGGTAATAGCCGATGAGCCCCTGACCAATTTTCTGCCGCTCTATAAAGTGACCGGCAGTGATGACCTCATCACCCAATATGAAGGGCCGCTGGTCGAGCAGGCCGGCTTGCTCAAGATGGACTTCCTCGGTCTGCGTACGCTCTCTGTTGTTGATACCGCCTGCAAGCTCATCAAGTCTGGCAAGGGCATAGATATTGATGTTTATCGCGATATTGACCTTACCGACAAAGAGACATTAGAGCTGTTTTGCAAGGGCCGTACTCGCGGCGTATTCCAGTTTGAATCTGGTGGTATGCAGGACCTGCTCCAGAATATGAAGCCCGACCGGGTTGAAGACCTTATCGCGGCCAACGCTTTGTATCGGCCAGGTCCGATGTCGCTCATTCCTGATTATAATGCTCGTAAGCACGGTCAGGAATGGGAAGCACCGCACCCCAAGATGCGTGAACTGCTGGAAGAGACCTACGGCATTATGGTCTATCAGGAGCAGGTAATGCAGATCTTGAACCAGTTGGGCGACCTGCCCCTGGGCCGGTCTTATCGCCTGATTAAAGCTATCGGTAAGAAAAAGGAAAAGATCATTCTGGCCGAATCAGCCGCTTTTGTCGATGGCTGTGTGGCTAATGGTATTGACCGGGCAAAGGCAGTTGAACTATTTGAACTTATCAAGAAATTCGCCGGCTATGGCTTTAATAAGAGCCATTCAACCCAGTATGCTATTCTGGCTTTCCAGACGGCCTGGCTCAAGGTTCATTATCCTACCGAGTTCATGGCTTCGCTACTCACTTTTGAAGGCGGCTCAACTGAGAAGATCGCTGAATATATCGATGAGGCCCGCTGCCTGGGTATCGAGATATTGGCTCCTGATATTAATCAGAGCAATATGGACTTCACTGTAATATATGACCAGCCAGAGGGCAAGCGTCAGAAGCAGCTTGACCCTGATACCGGCAAGATGAAAGGTGAGCATATTCGCTTTGGGCTTAATGCCATTAAGGGGCTGGGCGAAAAAGCGGTAGAAGAGATCATTCGGTCACGCAATGAGCATGGCAAGTTTGAAAATATTTATGACCTCTGCCAGAGTATCGATCTGCGAACAGTGAATAAGTCATCTTTAGAGGCATTGATCAAATCGGGGGCGCTCGATAGCCTGGGTGGCAGTCGAGCCCAGCACCTGGCGGTAATGGAAGAAGCTATAGCAGTTGGCAACCGCATGCAGAAAGACAAGCAGGCAGGACAAATGAATCTGTTTGGCGCCTTTGACCAGGCCGAAGAGCAGGTAAGTGAAAATGCCTATAAGCTGCCCGATGTCAGGCCGATACCTCAGCCGCAATTATTACAGTATGAAAAAGAAGTGCTGGGTATGTATGTTACCGAACACCCGCTGGCCGAGTATGCCGAGACTATCCATGATTACAGTACGGCTAATACCAGTAATCTGGGCGAGTTCTCTGAAGGGGCTGAAGTGCTCATCGGTGGTATGATCTCGCAGGTGCGCCCTTGCGTTGTCAAGAACGGCAAATCAGCCGGCAGTAAAATGGCGATGTTCACCTTAGAAGATCTCAATGGCAAGGTTGACGGCGTTATATTCCCCACCGACTTTGCTCTGCATGGCTATCTTATGCAGCAGGATAAAATGGTATTCATTCGCGGTAATGTCGATAAGCGGCGCGAGGCTCCCAGTATCAAAGTTAATCAGGTCTATGATATGACCCGGGCCGAAGAAGAGCTTACTAATGAGGTTATGCTCACGCTGGAAAAGGACCTGGTCAACCAAAATGTACTGAGCCAGTTGCGAACTATCTGCGAACATCATCGCGGCACAACGCCTATGATCATGTCACTGCGTACGACCAATAATATGCGCGTGTATATTCAGGCGGGAACCGGCGTAAGACCAGACAGCGAGTTCAGACGCAAGGTATGTAATATGTTCGGCCATACCAATGTAAAACTTACCGGCCCGGGAATTAATAAGAGCCTGTGATCGTGCTGTTTGATATAGTTGCTGGAACACCAAATTATGAATCTGATAATCCTTCAATCACAAGATAATCGCAGAGGCGATGAATATGTTATCTCTGATGAGCGTGCCAGTCATGTGCTGGAAATATTGAAAGCTCAAGTGGGTGATACCCTCGCCGTCGGCCTGCTCAACGGGCCGATGGGGCGGGCAACGGTTCGTGATATTTCTGATAATGCAGTCACCCTGGCTTGCGAGTTTGAAGGCCAGATCAGAAAAGCTACCGCCGGTTCAGTAGATGTTATCTGTGCCCTGCCCCGGCCTCAGACATTGAAAAAGGTTCTCCATTCGGCGGCGGCCATGGGCGTGAGCAATCTCTATTTCATTCGTTCAAACAGGGTCGAAAAAAGTTATTTCCATTCGCCAATGCTCCAGCAGGAAAATTATCAGCGATTCCTTATTGAAGGGCTCAGCCAGGGTAAAAGCACACTAATGCCCCAGGTCAGTTTCCATCAGCGGTTCCGCGAGTTCTTTGAAGATTATCTGCCCGGCGAAAGGCACAATGCTTCGGCCAAAAAAATATTGTTTTCTACCCTGGGTATTAATAACTTGCTCCATTGCGGACTCACTGCCAATGATGATCTTATACTGGCTTTAGGGCCGGAAGGGGGCTGGGTCGATTTTGAAGAACAGCTTATGGTCAGTTCAGGCTTTTTTCCTGTCAAACTCGGGCCCTGGATACTGCGTGTGGAAAACGCTCTGGTTGCAGCTCTGGCACAATTAGAACTGACTCGATAGCTGGTTTGCTGTGTCTGCTGCGTCTTTGGTGTTCCCTTAAGGGCAGACATAAAAAAAGCGGATAATCCCCATGTCAGGAATTATCCGCTAAAAAATTGGTAATCTTATTCTTATTGCTTATATATCTTCACATCGTCAAGCCAGCAGCTATCCAGACCGGCTGAACCATCACTGTCTTTGCTATATATCCATTTAAATTCTCGTATGCCCGGCTGAATAGTGTAGCCTCTTGTCTGCCAGATAGTTGTGCCGGAGAATGAATCTTTAAGTTCGCCGTCTATATAAAATCTCAGATAGTCATAATCCGCTTCGCTATCGCAACGCAGGGCAAATGAGATAGTGTTTATTTCATAACCGCTAATGTCACAGTTAAGTGTCAGAGAGGTCATCTGAGAATTAGCAATTGTACCTGTGCGAGCTGAATATGTACCACTGTTATTATCAGAGCTGGTAACTGTCCACAAGGCATTGCCATTTGTAATCCAGTTAAGGCCAGACAGGTCACCGGTTTCAAAACCATCGCTTAACTCGGCCAGTTCTTTTTCAATGGAGTCAGACAGCCAGGCACCAGCCAGTATTGACAGGTCATTAATATCTATCTGGCCATCTACATACCAGTCTGCCTGTTTGCAATTATCGCCAGATACGCAGCCGGTTGCCAGCCAGTATTGGGCCAGTACGGCAAAGTCCTGCAGGTCAACCTGGTCATAGACAGTTATTATGACCGGCAGTCTGGCAGTGTCGCCATTTGAGGCTGATATAGTCAGTTGGCAGGCATAATCGCCAACGACCAGCCCGGCGGAGTTTACCGTAATAATTACTGTTGACAGGTCTGTGCCGGTAAAACTCCCTGATGCTGGATCGATATTTGTCAGCCAGTTACATGATTCGCCGGCTACTGACCAGGTAAGAGCCTGGCCGGTCAGGCAATTGAAATCGCAAACCAATTCGCCGGTTGAATTCAGTGGTACGCTTATATTTATATGATCATCATGGCCGATAACTGACTGGTAACTCAGTGAAGGATAATCAGTCATGGTCCAGTTTGTTGTCAGGTCCCAGCCAGCAGAAGTGAATGTCAGTTCATCTTGCATTTCGGCTGTGGTTTTGCCCTTACCACCCGCTGAGCTCAGTACCAGACTGGTGTCTTTATCCCAGAAACTTGATGATACGGTACTGCCGCTATAGCGATAGCCCAGCAGCCCACCATGATAAGTGCCTGGCGTTACAGTTCCGGTCGAATAACATTTATCGATCGTAGCACTGGCTCCGCCATCAGTAAGGCCAACCAGTCCACCCAGATAACGAGGGGTATAACCAGTTACTACATTGCCGCGGGCATAGCAGTTGCTTATCGTGGCCTGGTTGAGATTGCCGATGAGGCCGCCGAGCTGTAAACTGTTGTTGCCGCAATTCAGCTCACTGGTACTATAGCATGATTGGGCAGTGCCGTAGTACATCAGGCCGGTCAGTCCGCCAATGCCGCGGCAAGATATTCCGCAGGTTACATTACCCTTGCTGTGACAATTTAACATCTGGTCGGTTGCGTTGAATTGGGTCGATCCGGCGAAACCGCCTATGCCATAGGTGTTATCGCTGCATGTTATATTACCTGTACTGTAGCATTGGTATATTACTGACTGAGTTGTTGAAATTACAGGTGTTATCGACCCGGCGAAACCGCCACCGTAACTTCCCGTAAAGGCGTTGTAAGGTGTTAGCGTTACATCGCCGGTGCTATATGATTCACTGACTACGCCGCTGAGCATACCTGCGAAACCGCCAACAACTGAGTTGCCAGTCACCGCACCAGTTGCATAGCAATTACTAATTGTTCCATTATTCTGATAGCCAATAAAACCGCCAATCTGACTGCCTGACCCGGGTACGGTTACACAAGCCGAACTGTGGCAATTGCTTATTGTCACATTGCCATCGGTAGAGCCGATCAGGCCGCCCAGTCGCTGGCCGCTCAGGTTGCCGGTAACTGTACCTGCCGAGGAGCAGTTAATAATAGTGCCTGAAATTACATATCCTGCCAGCAGGCCGGTGTCAGTGCTGCCTGTTATATTTCCCTGTACATGGCAATTTGAGATCGTGCCGCTTATCTGCATACCTACCAGACATCCGCCGCCGGTTGCTGTGGCATTTACCAGTTTTACATTGCTTATGGTACCTAGTTTAAACGATTCAAATATTCGTTTGGGCTGATTGTATATGGTGAAGTTCTGGCCATCAAAATGACCAGAAAAAGAATAGCCGCTTCCTATTGAGTTAAAGGTTGCTGCCGTATAGCCCGACATGTCAATGTCATTCATTAAGACAAAGCAGCGGCCCCAATTGTCAATGTCAGGCCCTATAGCATTAAACTGCTCTGGTGTATATATTTCATACGGGCTGTCGCTATAGCCGGTGCCGCCACCATATTCGGCGGCCAATAGCAAAGAGCTGCTACATAATATCACCAAACATAAATACAGACAGGATAAGATCTTCATAAATTACCTCCAATATGTTGTTTCCCAGAACCAGGTGGTCTGGCTTGACAGTCTTTAGACACAAGGTGTATTATATCACATCAAAAACCGATAACTATTAAAATTTTACGAAAGGTGTGAAAAATAAAAAAAGGTGGATAATACTCCGCAGAGCATATCCACCTTTGCTGATATCAGTTATTGGCTGTTGATCATTTCAGCCAGCGACCGGCGAAAATAGCCAGGTCTTCTATTGTTACTTTGCCGTCAAAGTTCATATCGGCTCCCTGACAGTCATTGTCCCAGCTGCTACACCATTGATTCTGCCAGTAGTAAGCAATATTTACAAAGTCGTCCAGATATGTGCCGCTCAGAGGCGAGAGTGTCACTTCAACACTCACTGGTTCGCCATATACTTCTACTGTTCCTTTGGCCACATCATAGATGTCGTGGATTACGCGATAGTTCTGGAAGTTGCCATACTCGCTTTCACCTGCCAGTCTGGTCTGGGCCTGGCCTGTGCTATCTGTTACCAGCTCGACATTATCAGAGGCATCCCAACCCATCGGCAGAATGACAGTTGCGTTGGCAACAGGAACATTTGCCTGATCTTTAACTATGAATGTAACCGGATAATAATTTGCGGTATGGAACCAGGTGCGACCCTGAATATCTCCATCTTTAAATACATACATATATAAATAGTCAGCAGGCAGACCACCAATAATGGTAACAGAGATGGTGTCGTCGTTAATATAGGCATAGCTGTATTGTTTGCTTAGAATACCATTGTTATCACCGGTTATCATTGTCGTGTAGGTAGAATTACTGAAATCTGTGCCTATACCCGGCAGGTTCACTTCAAGCGTCATGTCGGCTGCACTGGCTTCCAGAGCAGTCATTTCATTTCCCAAAAAGAACATCGATGTTGGCTGAGTGTGAGATGTATATTGCGCAGAACCGCTACTCATATCCATATTAACAATGTCTTCATAGCCGGGGAATATGAGTGAATATGAAACCGCATTTTCCTGCGGTGTAATATAATACGCGCCATTAGCCGGGTCTATGGTTATGCCTTTTATCGGGTCAGAGCTGTGAAATTCAACGATACTGTCATCGGCATATACTATTCTGAGGTAACCTTCAATCGGGAACCCGAAATTATAATCATAGTGATAATTTATCTTTACTGGATCTTTATCAGTAAAAGTAAACAGATTCATTCGGTTATGCCAGGAATGGGGCTCATGCTCAACTGGCTGGCCATTATAGCTCAGGCTCAGAGAGCAGTTTTTATAATGTTCCGGGTATTTTTCTGAACTAGGAAAAGATAATGGAAAGACACCTTCGGCCAGTGGCAAAAAGCGTACCACCATGGCGGCATCAGACAGATATTGCGCTGTCCCAATACTGATATTGCCGGTGAGGTTGATCGTTGCCTTTTTCCAGGTTCCCTCCAGATCTTCTGTGGTTACCGATGATAGTGTCAGGCCGTCAGCTATATCCTGAACACTTATGCCATAGGGGTTAATTATGTCCGAGTCAAAATTCACGGAAAAAGACAGGTCGGTAAAGGTGGCATTGTCGATCATTAAATAGACATCAACATAACCACCTGCGACCGGCGCAAAATGAGAATTGAAGTTCCAGGAATCTACTCGGTACGAAGTTGATATATAGGAAGTTGCCTGCCCCCAGCAGTTCACCGACAATAATGAGCTGACCATAAACACTAATGACAATAAAATTCTCTTCATCTCTCTTGTTTCCTCGCTTAAAAGTTCAACTATAGAACTAAGGCTTTTTGCGGACTATTAACAACATTAGTCCGATTTATTTATAATACAACATTCCAATATAACATAAAATATGTGTTACTGGTGCTAAGGTTGAGAAAAAAAGTCAAAATATATGAAAAATTGCAGTTAAGTACAGTAAAATATATCAGCTATCCCATTCGAGCCGATAAGTATGAATATGCTTGTTATGCGGTCTGAATTGATAAAAGTGAAAAAACTTACTATTCATGCGAATTGGCAGGCCCAGATATAATTCTCGTTTATAAAATAGTTGGCAAAAACCTATTAATAAGGTAGAATAATGCTATAAATATATAAGTAGAAAGGTAAATATGCATAACATATTGAAAAATATAAGTTTAAGTCTTTTGGCGATTTCCTTGTCATGTTTTTTAGCATCATGTGACGATGAAGATAAGGTTACATTTGATTATAATTATGATAGTGTAGCGACGCTCCCGGCACCAGAGCTGGAACTCGAAAAGGCCCGGCAGATACAGGCCTCAGGCAAGCTCGAAAATGTTGAGGTTACTGATGCCGTTGTTCCAACTGCCGAATTGGACGAGTCGATCGATGGTGGTTCAGATATCATGTCAGTTGATGATGGTATGAGCGATCCGAACTTTAACTGAGCCATAGTATTATACGATATCAATCAGAGCGGTCCGGAAGCGGGCCGTTTTTTTTTAGCGAATAACTGCGGTTGAGTGAAATGGCTTTTAACCGCATGAATGTTAGGTGCTGTAAGAGGCAAAAGTGACGCAGATGAATAAAGAACAGTTCAAAGAGTTAATTGGTAAGCGAGTTTTAGTGGGTGATGGTGCAATGGGTACAATGCTCTATCAGAGCGGTGTATTTATTAATGCCTGTTTTGATGAGATCAATATTACCCGACCGACATTAGTCGAAGATATACATCGGCATTATATAGAAAGTGGAGCCGATTATATTGAAACCAACACTTATGGTGCAAATGTAACTAAGCTCGCCGGGTTTGGTCTGGCAGATAAGGTAGAGCAGATAAATCGTGAGGGTGTTCGACTGGCCAAAAAAATGGCTGCGGGCACTGATGTACTGATCGCCGCTTCGGTTGGTCCGCTGGTTGCCGGGCTTTCTCCTTTGGGTCGCATAACTGACCAGGAGGCAACAGAGGCCTATCGTCAGCAGATAAAAGTGCTGGCCGATGAAGGTGCTGATTTCATTATGCTGGAATCATTTAATGATCCCCGCTTGCTTATTCTGGCGATCCGTGCTGCCGGCGAGGTATGTTCTCTGCCGGTAGTTGCCCAGTTGACGGTAAATCAATATTGTCAGACATCCTATGGCCATAAGGCAGAAGATGCTCTGGTAGAAATAGCCGCCGAGCCAAATGTCGATGCCGTTGGTTTTAACTGTTCCATAGGCCCGGCTATAATGCTTACCGCTCTGGAGAAGGTGAAAGATGTAGTTGCCAAGCCGATAATAGTGCAGCCTAATGCCGGGCTGCCCAAAGAGATCGAAGGGCGTATGTTGTATTTGTGTACGCCGGAGTATATGGCGGAATATTCCAAACGCTTCTTTGAAAAGGGAGCCAGAATTATTGGCGGCTGCTGTGGCACAACCCCCGAGCATATTCGTGAGATAGCCCGCGCGATTCATTCTGTTGATAAGGCCGATATAGCCGCGCGTGTAGCGGTTATAGCTGAGCATAGCAAAGATAAGAGCAAAGAGCATGTCCCGGTAATTAAGCTGGCCGATAAATCTAAGTGGGGCGCCAAGCTGGCTCAGGGCCAGATGGCAGTATCGATCGAGATAACCCCGCCCCGTGGCTGCGACCTGACGAGCATTGTTGATAAGGCAAAACTCTGTCGTGACTCGGGTATTGATGCTATGAATATACCTGATGGTCCCAGAGCCAGCAGTCGCATGTCGCCGATGATCACTGCCCTGGAAATACAGCGATTGGCTGGCATAGAATCGATCTTGCATGTCTGCTGTCGTGACCGGAACATCATCGGTTTACAGAGTGATATGATGGGCGCTCAGGCAGTAGGTGTGAAAAATATGCTTATGATTACCGGCGATCCGCCAAAGCTGGGCGAGTACCCTGATGCTACGGCGGTCTTTGACCTCGACGCTATTGGACTGACACACATGGTCAAAGAGCTCAACTGCGGCTATGATGTCGCGGGCAATTCGCTGGCAGAACCGCTTTCGCTGGTATTGGGCGTGGGTGCTAACCCTGTTGCCTCTGAACTCGAACGAGAGATAGAGCGGTTCAAGCTCAAAGTGCAAAGCGGAGCCGAATATGTAATTACCCAGCCGATCTTCGATGTGAAAATGCTCAAGGAATTCCTGGAAGCTACTAAGGAATATCGCATACCGGTTATCGCCGGTATCTGGCCTTTCACCAGCTTTAAAAACGCTGAGTTTATGGCTAACGAAGTGCCCGGCGTAGTAGTACCTGACTATATGCTCCAACGCATGAGTGCTGCTACCACCCGAGAAGAAGGCAGAGAGCTGGGCGTGCAGATCGCCAGAGAGATTGTCGAGGCTATTGGCGATGTGGTTGATGGCTTTGCCATTAGCGCACCTTTTGGCAACGCCGGTATCGCTCTCGATGTGATCAAACCGTTTATGAAATGATGAAGTAGTAATGTAATAATGCAATGTAATAAGAAGTTAGTTCTCTAGTATTGATTAGCTCGAAACACTTAAATAGAGTTTCGATATACATCATGACAGATGAGTTTTTTCTTATTGCTATTTTTAGAAAGGCAACTATGACTGACTTGGATAAAGACACAAATAAAGGCAGGTTCATATCAGTCCTGCTTCTGGCAATTTTTAGTTATCTGCTGGTTATCTTTGCGGCTTTGCATAGTGCTGATAAGCCGGTGGGCGGCGGCGATACCTGGGTCGCTATGGCCTGTGGTCGTTATTTCCTTAATGACTGGGCAACTAAAGATCAGGACAGAACGGTGCAGATGAAGGTGCTTGACCTCTTTGGTGTTCACCTGTCCTGGAACGACCCATTCAGTGTTAATAGCCGGCCTTATGCCAAAGGCATAGAAGATTGCGAAGGGTGGGTTAATCAGAACTGGCTCAGTCATATATTGTTTTATGAAATGAAGATGAACCTGGGTGAAGGTTCGATTGTGGTCTATAAATTCATTCAGGCTATATTGACAGCTCTCTTTGCCTTCTGGGCGGCTCGTGCCCTTAAGGTGAATTATTTCCTGGCGGCTGCCTGTGCTGCCTTTGGCGTGCTGCTGGCCCGCTCCTATATTGATATGCGGCCAAATATCAGTACGATACTTATGGCCATTATTCTCATAACTATACTCTTCCGCTGGAAGGCTGGTAAGGTCAGAGATATGCTCTGGCTTTTCCCGGTTATGATCATCTGGTCGAATATTCATGGTGGCTTTATTTACGGCATTGTCGTATTGGCTCTGGCCTGCGGTGGTTATGCGGTTACAAATATTCTCTCGCATGTTAACCCGGCAGCATTTGAATTTCACCCCTGGAAAGAAAAGTACAAATGGCTGCTGATCGGCTTTGGTATCAGCGTACTGACCCCGATGATCTTCAGTCCATATGGTGCTGAAAATCTGCTCCATCCGCTGATGATCATGTTTGGTCATGATGGTAAAGAATGGCGTAATGTCTCAGAATGGCATCCGCTTTTTGGTACCGGCTTTGGCAATACCGGCTCATTCATTGTCTTTGGCATTATCTTTATTCTCCTGGCAATAGTCTGGCTTTTCTTGCGTTTGCGTTATAAGATGCCGGTGCCAGTTGCCGCTATAGCCGGAGCTGAAGATAAAGAGCCTTCGGCCTCTGAATACAAATATCTGCCCTCTATTGACCTGAGCTGGCTGGCTATTATTCTGCTCACTTTCCACATGGCGATAAGCAGTCGCCGGTTCGTCTTTCTTGCCGGTGTGGTTCTGGCCCCGTTCATGGCGGTTATGCTCCAGCAGATATTTATCATGAGCCAGAATTTCTGGCAGCGTGTTGTCAGTAAGGCCAAAGCTGATATGGCGGCTATAGTCGCAGCTCTCTCTGGCAGTATTATTTTCGCAGTGATTTTCATTGCTGCTATGACCGATATCTATTTCAGCCCATCGGCTGATGGTAATGACTTCACCATATTTCGCCGTATGGTTGGCATTTTAGATCAGCCGGTACTTGCTGGTGAGTTCTTTGATGCTAACAAGGTCAGAGGTGTGGTTCTCAATGAATGGACTAATGGCGGTTATATTTCCTGGACACAGACCCCTGACCAACAGACTGGCCGACCTGCCTGTAAGGTCTATATTGATGGTCGGGCCCAGGCTGCTTATCGGCTGAGCCACTTCCAGAAATGGCAGGCCATGAATATAAATGTAGTTGGTGCACCAGAGCAGGTTGACCAGGATCTGAAAAATCGTAAGAATTTCCTGGCCCGTTTGTATCAGCAGACAGGTATAAATCCTGCGGCAGCTAATGCCTGTGACCAGCTTATTGAACGCTGTCGGGGCAATAAAGATTCATTTACTTCTCTTATGTATGCTATGGGGGCTGATCCAAAACTTTATGGTAAAATGCTGGAACAGGAAAAGATCACTGTCGTACTGGCTAAAAATGGCAATAGCAGCAGGACCATAAACTATCTGCAGAGCCTTGATTCCTGGCGTACACTTTTTGTCGATGACCGCTATACAGTGATCTTCCGTATCAATGCTCCCGAAAATCGACAATTGCTTGATACCCCGGCAGAAGAACTTATCTACCCTGATGATTTTACCAGAAATCTATCGCTGGGCGATTATTATAAGACCAGCAGTGATAAAGGCGAGGCTTACCGCGCAAAACTTATCAAGGCAGAGGCTTTTTATGCCGATATTGAAGCTGGTAAGCGGGTACACGCTTATATTAGTATTTATCAGGTTATGGCTATGCTTGACAAAAAAGCTCAGCTTAAAGATTTTTTCCTGGCTGAGTATGACCGGCTTAAACCGATCATTGAGAGTAACGAGCCTCTGGGCCGCATGAATAATCTGGTTGCGATACATACTGTATGTCATTACCTTACCATTCTGACCGATCGGGAAAATGACTCTAAAGCGGCTGGTGAGTTTGCCCGGCAGAAAAATGAATATGGCCAGATGATAGAAAGTCAGAGAAAAGCTGTTGAATCGAGGTTGTTCTGGTGAATAAGGTTATAGAAAGCCTGTCCCTTTTTTTTCCCTGTTTTAATGAGCAGGATAATATCGGTCCGCTTATCCGCAGTGCCCTGGCGGTAGTGCCAGAGATAACCGATGATTTTGAATTGATTATAGTTAATGATGGCAGTCGCGACAATACCTCGGCGGTGGCTGCTGAGCTGGCAAATGAATTTCCTCAGGTCAGAGTTATTGAACATGCGGTAAACTCCGGATATGGCGTTGCCCTGCAAAGCGGTTTTCGGGCTGCTACCAAACAGTGGGTGTTTTATACCGATGGCGATGGCCAGTTCGATATGAATGAGCTGAAAGATATTATCCCATTGGCTCAGAAGTATGATATTGTTACCTGCTATCGCAAAGACCGACAAGATAATATTGTCCGCAAACTTAATGGCTGGGCCTGGTGTAAGCTGGTCAATCTGCTCTTTGGTCTGGGCCTGAGAGATATCGACTGTGCCTTTAAGTTATATCGTCGGGAGATGTTCGATAATATGGAGCTGGTCAGCAGGGGGGCCTTGATCGATACCGAAGTTTTGGCTCGCGCTAAAAAGGCTGGCTATTCTATGGTGCAATATGGTGTCTGCCATTATCCCCGCCGCTTTGGCTCGCCCACCGGCGGTAATATCAAGGTTATACTCAAGGCCTTTGGCGAACTATTCAAGCTCAGAAAAGTCATTGGCTGATTATTTGCCGAACCTGCTTTTATCCCTGGGGTAAGGTTGACTTGTCTGCCTGTGATAGTCTGGGGTTTTTCATGTCCTTATCACTTAGCAGGGCTATGCTCATATCAATAGGCCACTCTATACCAATCTCCGGGTCGTTCCATAATATGCCATAGTCATCGCCGGGCTTATACACATCTGTGCATTTATAACTCACATCAGCGGTTTCACTCAGCACACAAAAGCCATGAGCAAAACCCTCGGGTATGAACATCTGACGATGATTCTCTCGTGATAAGATCGTGCCTGTCCATCGACCAAAAGTTGGCGATCCCTGGCGTATATCTACTGCCACATCAAATATCTCGCCGGTTATGCAATAGACCAGCTTGCCTTGCGGCTGGGTCAACTGATAATGCAGGCCGCGAACTGTCCCCTTACCTGAGAACGAATGATTATCCTGCACAAATGGTCTGGTCAGACCGGCAGCTATATATCGTCCTGAGCTGAATGTCTCCAGGAAAAAACCGCGACTATCTTTAAACACTCGCGGCTCAAATATGATCACACCTTCAATTTCCGTTTTTATAATATTCATATATAACTCTTCCCGTTTACTTTCATTAATTTCGTATTTATAGCCAGCGGCCTTAATGCAGAAAACTACTCACATCAAATTCGCCTACCTTCTGTATAAAGTAACGGGAATCCTGCGACAGGTCAATATCGAATTTTGAAGGATCGTTTTTATCTTCAGCATCTTCCTGAGCTGCCTGTTGTTCAGCGGGAACAGCAGTTGGCTCTGCTGGCTTATCTTCTGCTATTGGCTGTTTTTCTTTCTGCTCTCGTGCGGCCGGCGACAAGGCATCGTCAAGATTGATCGGCCGAACTATTGGCTTACATGGATAATCATCATTTACCTGAATAACTACCACATTTCGGCCATCGTTCAAAGTTACCTGCTCTCCAGGACTGAACGCCGGCATTGCCTTGGTAAAGATGCGATATAACTCCGGATCGAACCAACTGGCATAACCCGGCTTCTTCATTCGTTTCAACGCTACAACGGTGGGCGCTGTCCGACCATCAGGTAAATAGCGGAATGAATCAAAGTAGTTGGCCAGACAGGCGATTCGACAGAAAATATGGATCTCAGTTCCTTTCAGGGGGAAAAACGGAGCGCCAGTGCCATTGAGTTGCTTACGCTTTGGAAAACCGCTGCCATCATAATGCTGATGATGATTGACTATTACCTGAGCTGCTACCGGGTCAAGACCGGCTTTGAGCATGTCATAGCCAATTTCCGTATGTTTCTGCCATTCCGCAGAGCCCAGATCCATCGCACTTATACGAAATGTCTGTAATTCTTCCGGCAGCAGAGTTTTGCCCATATCGTGCAGCAGGCAACCAGTGCCCAGTGAGGTCAGGTCTTTAGCCTGTTGGGCATTCATATTGCTTCGGGCTTTGAGCAGTTGATTTTCACTTCGCAGACCGATCAGCATGGCCATCGAGGCAACTGCCGTACAATGACGATATATATCGTTCGACTGGCCATGAAGCTCATTGACAAAGGCTGCTGATATATTGTCATGTGCCAGCAGGCTATGGAACAGGTTTCTCATCTGCTCGACATAAGGACGATAATCTATATTCGACAGAGATTCCTGTTGAGCCTCATTGAAATTCTCTTTCAGTGAGCTATATAGTTCCTGCTGCTGACTGATAACCTGAGTATCCAGTACATCGTCAAGGAAATCGAGTCCGGGATAATTAATCCAGATCGAAGAGACGCCAATAGCCCTCAGACGCGCTACTTTATCAGCTTCCATCTCGTATCCCGCCTTTAGCAGGGTGTGATCTGGCTTTTCCGGGTTCGCTACCGGCCGGGCCAATACCATGCCGGGCTCTATTTGTTCTATGGGTACTTTGAGCATCTATCCGCCTGTCTGTCGCCTGATATGATATCTGTAAACATAAACAGCTTATCACGCCAGCTATATCCTTCATCTTCGCTATCGTCATAAAGTTATATATACTTTATAATTATGTCAGAAGAATTAAACTATCAAGCCCATATTTTTTCAGTTTACCACTTTACCCTTCATCCCTGAATTAGTTGTAGATGTTAAGATAATGTCTTATTTCTGTTTTTATACTTTATTGTAATCTTAGTATAAAAAAGGTGGCTTTTGCTGACCTGTAGTTCCGACAGTAATTTCTTAACACGCTATAGTTGCTACTTATAGGACTCAGCTAATTGTACACCCAGTTCATAAGCCTGAGCCAGTATTTCAGGTTTATTATCGACCTCACCGGCACGATCACAATTGCCCGCAGTCAGTGACCGATAAAATTCAGTATCAATACTATCGAAAAACCAACGCATACTGGTCAGGGCACCTGCAAAGACAGATTCAGTATTTCTTGCTCCCACACCTACAAATATTCCGCGACGCTTATATAATGCCTGACTTAAAACAGAGCTACCCGTTGCGTTTCGGTAAGCCCAATATCTCTGGCAGCGATCAACGGCCAGTTTCAACTGGGCACTCAATCCCATAAAATATATCGGACTTGCCACTACCAGGCCATGACACTGTTCTATAGCATTATAGACCAGCTCCATATCATCTGCTATTGGGCACAGACCATCACTAATACAGCTATCGCAATGACTGCAAGGTCTGATATTCAGCGCAGACAGATCGATCATGCTGCAATTGGCACCTGCAAAACGGGCACCCGCTAATACATTTTCCAGTAAACGACGCGAGTTACTTTGGGCTCTGGGGCTGGCGGATAGTCCTATAATTTTAATATCTGTTGGATTCATACTATCTGAAAATTATAACTACTTTTATAATTATATGTCAATCAATTGTTTACGAAATACTTGGTTTTACTATTTTTAAATAGTATGATTAAGTTCAGTAGATATTGTTATCTGTCGATTCAAACTATGTGCTTTAAGGATCACTTTTTCAGGAGAAGTAGATGCGTTCGTTAATTATAGAAGATAATGCTATCAACAGGAAATATCTGTTGAATTTGCTTAAGGTTTATGGCCCCGTCGAAATGGCTGAAAATGGCCTGATCGGGGTTGACCTGTTCGGAGAAAATCTGGACCAGGGCCAGCTGTTTGACCTTATCTGTCTTGATGTTATGATGCCAGAGATGGACGGTCAGGAAACCCTTAAGAGAATCCGTCAGCTCGAGGCCAGTCATGGCATATTTGGCCTTGATGGCGTTAAGGTAATTATGACTACTGCTATGGATGATAAGAAAACCATATTGCAGGCGTTTAAGACCGGCTGTGAAAGTTTCCTCATAAAACCAATAGATAAGAACGCGCTTGTGCAGGCATTGAAAAACCTTGAACTGCTTACTGATGCAGGCATTGCTAAATAATACTGACAGACATCTACTCCTGAATATGAAATATAAAGAGCCGCCGGGTTTATTCCGACGGCTCTTTTATTTTTATGACTGGCAGAGTTTTGCATGTGTGGATAAATCAGAGGTGATCTGAAACCGACAGTCATAATAGAGAAGAAGCTCTGGTATTTATTTTATACTTGCCTGAGTGAATATTTCACCGACTGCTTTTTTTCATTCTCCGGCTTACCATTACTACTCCACCTGCCAGTAATGCCATTGTTACCGGCTCTGGTACTGCGGGTGCTTCAAAAGGACTGCCATTAAAATTATCAAAAGCAAAATAGGTCGGGGTATTGATCCCCCAGTCGCCTGTGTCACTCGAAGCAAAGCTGAACTCTATTTCCTTTATCGCACCCAGTGAACTGAGATCGAGCCAGGTCCAGCTATCAACAATATAGTCCTCTGTGTTATCATCAGAGCGGAAATCTGCCAGATAAAAATCAACTGCCTTTTCTACATAGCTGCCATCAGCAGTTATACCAGTTGCTGTAAATTTGAACCAGTCCTGATCGTTGCCATCATTGCCGCCAAATGGTGTGCAAATGCCATAAGCATCGCCCGCCAGCATGGTAAGATAGGCATAGGTTGTATTGGTTACCCACATGCCACTTACGCTTGATTCCTGGTCCAGTATTATATTAGCGCCGCTAAAGCAATAATAGATCGCATACTGATTGCCGCTGGTGTTGTTTTCCCCTCCGGCTATATAGGCACTATACTGATTCTCAAAGCCTGGTGTCGTCATGTCTGTTCTATTGGAATACACATAGCCATTCCAGACTGCGCCATCATAAGCTGTTGTATGCGGGTAATAGGCAACGCCAT
>JAFGDI010000076.1 GCA_016932145.1 Sedimentisphaerales bacterium | reverse complement strand
CTGCCACAGTCCAGAGATTATCACAATCCCACCCAGCCTCAATAAAAGTGGCTGCTGAAGTCATCTGCTCGTGGTTAAGCTTTGTTTCATCTGCCGGTATTTCACTTTCCGCAAAAGAAACAGACAGTGCCCCTTCCAGCGTTTTTCCGACAAGAGCGGTTACTTCACTATACAGCGGAATGTCTTGAGAATACCAGGTGTTTGCTGACGCATAACATCTTTCAATACCTCCTCTCACATTCAAAGCCGCAATTCCCCCACTATAATGATTATCCCACACACAAAGCATAAAGCAATCTTCAATATCGTTGCCATACTTATCCATACATACAACTTGCATACTGGCCCGAACATCTCCGATGACAAAACTATCTGATATGTAGCCCGGCACAGCATTCTCATAATCGCCATTTACACCAGCTATTCCGCCAGCATAAGATTTTGCTCGAACCTGTGCTTTTACCGCACACTCTGCAATATCTCCATAATTCAAACCTGCTATACCGCCAGCGTCATTTATAGCCTGTACCCTTCCGGCATAACTACAACCTACAATTACACCTTTATTCAACCCGCAAATACCACCAACTGCCGTACTACCTGTTATAGCTCCAAAAGCCGTACAATTTTCCAGCATACCTTCGTTATGTCCACAAATCAGGCCGGTAATTCCCTGATAATTCTGATATAAGTAATTTACCACCGATACATTCTTTACTATGCCATCGGCGTTTATCTTACCAAACAAACCGCAATATGAACCATCTGAATTCGCATAATCAGCGATCAAATGGTTATTTCCATCAAATACGCCGGAATAACCTGTTTTATTGCCAGAACCAGAGAGGTCAGCATATTCTGCACCCTGACAAACTACCCGAGGCAGAGAAAGATCACATTCGTGGTCAGAAATAATAATAAAATCGCCGTGTTTGGTTAACTTACCAACCATAACTCCGTAGGTCTCAGAGCAGTTAATATCATCCTGAGCCTCAGAACCATTCTCACCAACCGCAATATCAGCCATCAGGTCAGTATAGACTCCGGACGACCAGTATTTCTGACGATTATCAACCTGATAAAACTGGTAAAAATCGTGAACATCTTCGATCAGGTATGGTTCATTCTGAGTCCCTTGACCGGGAATAATGCCTTTGGCAGCATACAGATCGCTAACCAGAGAGACACCAAGTATCAACAGCAGAACACTTAATCCCTTTAACACACAAAATTGTCTCACAAAAAACTCCTTCTGTTCATTACTCTAATTACACAATGGTCAGGCTCCGACCACTATTAACACTATTAACAAATATTTTACTTTATTAACACTCAATGTCAATATTATTGAATAAAAAATGAATAATTTTACAAATTCGCATCTACTTTCTTTTACCCCGCGATCAGCACCAACTGCCCTACACCAGAATAAAAGAAGTCTTCGCCGACTTTTTCAATACCTGCCTGAATAAATAGTTCTGGTGATACTCAATATAGCAATATCGATGCTCATTTTTAGCTTCACTTTAGCCCCAGGGAAAATGAAATTGACTTAGCGCGTATTGAACAAAACCCATCAGATAAACAACTTCAGCTACGAATAATATTGACACTGTCAGAAAAAAAGATTTTACTGGTTCAGTATCAATATTGAAAAACGCTTTCCATGCGATAACTGGTGTCACCAATAATAGCACTACCAACTGAAACAGAAAAAATAAACCACCTACCTGGATACTCAGCCCAGAAATGATATACGATAATAATACAAAAAAACAAATTGGAATTTTGCCATTCAGCTTGTTCCTGAAAAACAACAATATTATGTAGAAAAGAATAAATGGAGCATGAGCTAAAAAAAATAAATCCATGACGACTCTCCCATTAAATGTCCGGATATCTGAAAATTTAGTTTTTTGAAAGACATCAGATATTATCGGAAATAATCTATAGTCTCTTGACCAAAATCAGCAATAATTCTCCATGGAAAACTTAAATGACGCAAACAAAAAGCCTGCAAGAGTTTTTCTCTCACAGGCTTATCACTTAATTTTTACCAGAAACTACAGATCAAGGATATTACTCTGGAATGTGTATAACCAATCCTTCATCTGAGCAGATATTACCGAAGGTATGATATGTTTTGCCGTTGTGCAGCAGATCTATCGTTACCAGTCGGTTTTCCTGTTTGAGCTGGCCTTGCTGACCGGCACATTTAACGATGACCTTATTGCCTGTCTTTTCGGCAGTAAAAATCATATTGCGATATTGACCGCTCTGAAACTCATAGCCATCACCGGCGTCTTCATAGACATTACCCTGAGCTTTGCCTTCATTATCAAGCGAGATGAGCAATGTTAGCTGCTGCTCAGTTGGTATCTGAGCGGTTGACTGTACCACCGGTCCCAGCGGAATGATCGCACCACCGCGGATAAGCATATCGCACTGATACTTATCACTAACACTGTCTTCGCCCACGAGTGAAAACGACTGCCACATTCCGGCGGGTAATTTCACATTCTGGGCCCACTTGGGTATAACTATCATATCATCACCAACCATAAAGGCCTGATCTTCCATTCTGAGGTCAATATTGCCGGGGTCGGCATAGAACATCGGCCGCATTATCGGCAGACCGGTTGTATGCGACTGCTGGAAAGCAGTATAGAGATAAGGCATAAGCCGGTATCTTCTCTGGAGAGCGATACGGGAGACATCTTCTATTGCCGGGCCAAATTCCCAGGGCTCCTGATTGGCAGAGCCATCAGTGGCATGCGCTCTGCTGAACGGATAGAACGCACCTAATGCTATCCAGTGGCCAAACATGTCCGGGGTCGCATCATAAATAAAGCCGCCGATATCCGGACCGCTGAACGACTGGCCAGACAATCCCAGGGTAAGCACCATAGGCACAGTCAGCTTGAGATGATCCCAGGTAGCATAATTATCACCGGTCCAGGTAGCGGCATAACGATGGCCGCCAAGATAGTTCGAGCGAGTCAATACAAACGGTCTCTTGTCCGGATTGGCCGCCTGAATACCTTCACGCGAACCTTTTACCATCATCATACCATAGATATTATGATACTGTCTGTGACTGCCGGCCGGCAATAAGCCGCCGCCGCGATGTTGATTGTCCCAATACATAGTGCTGTGCGGAGCATCAAATACCGCCGGTTCGTTCATATCGTTCCATACGCCATCAATACCAGTGGCCATAAAGTCTTTATATTGACCGGCCCACCAGGTGCGAACTTCCGGACAGGTAAAGTCAGGGAAAACACATTGGCCCGGCCAGACCCGGCCGGTATAGTTACTGCCATCTGCTTTCTTAACCCAGACATCAAGCTCACTGCCGCTGTCATATACAAAATAGCCCGGCTCATCTTTCACACCCGGGTCGATCATCCAAACGCTTTTAAAGCCAAGTTTATGCAGATAGTCGTTGGTAGCAGTCGGGTCCGGATAATGCTGCGGACTGAAGGAAAATACCCGAAAGCCGTCCATATAGTAGATATCAAACCAGATAACATCGCAGGGGATCTGCCTGGCCCGGAAATTATCTGCTATCTCTCTGGCCCGTGAATCAGGGTAGTAGGAATGTCTGCACTGCTGGAAACCCAGAGCCCAGCGTGGCGGCATAGGGATATTGCCAACCAGCTCACCGAGTTTTTCTGCCACCTGCTGCGGGTCTTTGCCTTCAAAGACAACCACCGGGAAATAAGGAGCATCTTCATCAACAGTAAACATAATACCGCAACTAAGGTCCAGCTCCGCGATCCAGGTGCTGTCAAAGATAACACCAAAAGCACTGCCATCAGGACGCAGCCCCATTACCCAGGGGTGAGACTGATACAGATGATGATCCGTCCAGTAAGCATTATCTTTATTTTGCAGTAATATCTTATAGCCATTACGCAACAGAGAGCCGGTAACTTCACCAGTGCCATAAAGGTCATATTCTTCCGGCAGCGCGATATAGGCATATTTCTTGCCCTGTGCTATGCCATATTGCGGTTTTAGTTCCCAATTACCAGCAACCATATCACCAGTCTGTTTATATTGCTTCAAAAAGGCAACCGAAGGTACGACCTCCGAATCGGTAACTCCTTCTGGCAGGAACCTTACTACATTATCGCCAATATAACAGCCGACCTGAGCAGCTTTGGCGTTTTTGGTCATCTCATCTATATACTCGCCCGGGTTATTATCGCCGGGGCAAATGTCAGACCAGGAATCGGCAACTACCAGTTCATCGAAAGCCCAACTGCAATCTTTGTTGCCACTGCGTATGCGTATTTCATCAAAGGTAAGCTCAGCAGAATAACTTGTCCAGATATGGTCCGGCTGGCGCGACTCGCTGCGACGACAGAATGGGTCAAGACCAACTGAAATATTTTCCGGTCCGTCAGCGTTGACTTCGACCTTCAGGACCACCTTGTGTACCTGACCATCAACCACACGCCTTACATCACTTATGGCTTTCCCTTTTCCATCTGAGCCCCAGAATGAATAGTTATCGGAACTATGGGCATTACCCATACCAAGCATTTCTTTATCGTCATTATAAAGGAAAAGACCGGCGTATTTATCCCCATTCTGCTGGTTCAGACTCTTCAGACAGAAACTCAGATAATAGGTCTGGTATTTTTCCAGACCGATCTCAGATACATCAAAGCTGATACCATCGCCGCAATCGGTAAGCACTACACTGCCGCCAGTTTCGACATGATAGTTATAGTCCAGACTTTCAGCAGAATACTGCACTGTACCGCCATTGCCGACCTTACTGTCTGTAAAAGATTCTTTGTAAATTATCTTTCCAAAACCATTACTAAACAGG
>JAFGDI010000075.1 GCA_016932145.1 Sedimentisphaerales bacterium | reverse complement strand
GATAATGAGCTATCAAAGCTGGTTCTGTACCATAACCTCTGGTCTGGCTGAACTGTTTTTTTTACACCACTTAAGGCAGATTCAACACAAAATGGAACTAATATTTTACCATCCCAATTTTCTGGCTGCTCCTGCTGCTGTGATATTATTGCATAATCCCAGAGACCGTTCAGATTCGTCCAGTTGTCGCGAACCATTTGCGGTCTGGGATACTCCGGCAGTACATTGACTGGATCCACATCACCAGCAAATTTCGATAGCAACTGTCCTTCAACTACAGACCAGTTTTGAGCCATAAGCGATACGGATGAAGACAACGCAATCATCACTGCCAAAGCCAGAATTCTGAATTTCTTCATTTTCTTACCTTTCATTTAACAATACCTACTTAACCTATCTTTGATTTTCATACTACCATAGCAGAAAACATAATAATTGCAGATACTAAGGACAATCGTTATTAAGGTATATTCCAGATAAAATATTTTTTTTGATATTAAAGGCAAAAAAACAATAATAAAACTTTTAATATGCAGTATAGCTCAAAATATCAAGCAATAACTTGCAAAAAACATAACTCCCCTACCCATAGAGAAAATAACCGTATTACTCCGCCAGGAAAAACTATTCTATAGGTGTAATGGCGATCTTATATCTTAATGCCGCGTGATTAATTGCCTGCTGAAGCTTTGTAAGTTGTTGATCATCAGGGAGAAAGAGATCTATATTACTGATATACTCGCTGCATAATACGCAGCGTTGTACACCGCTGCCATTACAGTCAACGCAATACAGCTTACCAGTGCCGCCACAATCATAGCACGCCTGCCTGCCGTCGGTTCGATCGACAACTGAGCCCTGGCCCCGGCAGGCATCGCAGCGCACGAACATAGAGCCGTTACATGACGGGCAGATAACATAGCCGCTATTGCCGCAACCGGAACAAATAAAACTCGGTTCCTCAAGCAGTGCCTGCACCAGAGATGGCATATTATGCTCCAAAATCCTTCTACCCAGTGGATAATTCATTGCCTTGCCAAAGCAATCGATAGCAATAGCCGAACCAGCTCCAAATTTACGGTTAGCCAGAGCCTTTATACCCAGCTGGAGATAAATCAGGCTTTCTGAGTCAACATTATCTCGGTTATGACTTAGCATACGGGCTTTCTGATATAACTCCTGAGAAAAAGGATCTGCCCGAAGCTGAGCCAGAATTTTTTGCAGATCATCATCAGCATTCTCATCACCAGAATGATACTCAGACTCACCCACCAGCTCAAAGTCAAGATCAAACTCAAGCATCAGATCGCCAAAGCCCTGCGACTGACGCTGATATACAGCTAATTTACTGGAAGCGTAATTTTTAATCGCCTCAAACAAAGCATCTCTGACCAGCAATAAGGTATTTGACCCGGGATTATAACGCAATGTCTTACGCGATTCATACTTTTCGCCGTTCATGATTTTACAATAAATAAGTATCTCATTAGCTCTGGCCTGAGCACGAAGGTCGGCATCAATAAAATCATACTCCCTACTGCCAAAGCGAAGAAGATCTATCTCCTTGAGAAGCGGGTCGCCAGCATACTTTTCATAGATAACGGCGAGCAAGGCACTTTTAACCTGCGCCATACTCTCTGCCAGCACCTGATCTATCAGCAATTCACAACCGGCATTGATCTCCATATCTGGCGACATAACCGGCAGAGCAACCGAACTCCTCAACATAGCATTCAGAATATATGAGTTTTTCCAGATACCAGCAAGCAAAACGGCATATTCATCTGCAGGCAAACTCTTAGCCCCAGCCAGAGAGGCATTTTGTCCGGGACGAGCCGCATTGCCCAGAGATAGAATATTTTCCTGCCACCATTTGAGACAAATGTCAATTTCCCGACGCGTAAAGCTACCTGGCAAAAAACGCTCAGACAGACTGGTATTTTCCAGCACCGATGCATAACGCATATTCAGATTATCAAATATACGACGACTTAGATCGCGGCGTGAAGATGATACCAGCGTCAGTAATTCAGACTGATCGGAAGTATTGAGCCACAGACAAAATGCCCTGACAATACGACAAGATATTTCCGGATCTTCCTTGCCTTTGAGAGTATCGAGCATGAGGTCACGAAGTGCCGTTGTGCCACTTACACCGGCCAGCTCAATAATTCGCCGCTTCTGGTTAGTGTTTGCGCTTTTCATTACGCTGTTATAGAACGCAGGGGCAAGTGCCACTTCACTGTCACTAGCTGCCAAAACATAAGCCAGACGATCATTTTCCTGCTCACTGAGATCAAATGCCATATTATTATTGCGGTACAATTGCGATTCGAGTATATGGCTGAAAGCTGATGTATCAGAGATATTGCCGGCTATCATCTGCCAGGCCTGTAAAGAAATGGCAATATCTTCCAGCAAGGCCAGACGATCCTGACCTGAGCTATATGAAGCAATGAGCTGATCGAGCATAAGCAGGAAATTATCCGGGATCGTCTGTGCTGTGAAACCGGATTCTACTACCTGATTTTTTATAGCTTCAGATATATTACCTTTATTGGCCTTTTCGATCAGAGCTATATCTTCTTCGCTTATAAGCTGTTCATCTGTATTTTCCTTTTTATCAGTGCTGAATAGGAATGAAATGAAGATTATCAGGGCAATGATCGGGATAATCGCCAGAACATAGCCCAGTATCTTATCCGGAGTAAGTCGGCTTGAGGGAACATCCTGGTCATCATCATCTGACTCTTGTTCAGGTTCGCCGGCCGGCCGGTCAATATCAGGTTCTATCGAATCAAGAAAATCATCGGGCAGATCATCCAGAGCCTCTAAAACCGGTATATTCTCCGGACTGGCATCTTCCTGCT
>JAFGDI010000074.1 GCA_016932145.1 Sedimentisphaerales bacterium | reverse complement strand
TCTGCTGACAGAACAATACCCTGATATAAAACTATTACAGGTCGAAAGTATAGAAGAGTGTTTTAATGCAATATCTTCCGGTCAGGTTGATGGTTGCATATGCAGCTATGTACCTGCGGTATATATTGCCAGGTCGCATGGTTATAGTGATATAGCTATGGTCTCTGAAATACAGGAATTTGCAGACAAAGATTATTATCTGGCAGTAAAAAGCAATAAGGCAATTTTGGATAACATAATGAAGAAAGTATTTTCTGCGCTGCCGGAAAATGAATTGCTTAATCTGAAGCAGAAATATAGTATAGAAACATTAACCGTAAACAGCATAAGCTATTTAACTTTTGTTATCTGGTCGGTCTTTGCTCTTGTTTTTATATCTGCGGTTATGTTTGTTTTTTCTTTGTATCTGCGCAGATTGCGTCAGCAAGCGCAGCAGGAGCAGGAAAATCTGCGTATAACCTTTGAGTCGCTGCATGATGCTATTATAATTACTGATCTCAATGGTACTGTTATGCAAATGAACACTGCGGCTCATGCTATTCTCAAGGTGTCGGCAGGTCAGGGGCTGCCAGTCGGGAGTGTTTTTGATTTTGTCTCTGAAGATCAGGTGTCGATAGAGCAGATCTGTAAAAATATATTGAAGGCTGACAGCCAGTACTGTTATAAAGCCAACGGCAGAGTTACCCTCGATGATGGACAGGTCATACATGTATCATTAGGTGTGACTATGGTAGTTGGCGGCACATCGGGTTTGCATGGTGCGGTATTAGTTATTCGTGATATTACCAGCAGCTATCTGGTGCAGCAGCAGCTTAAAATAGTTGAGCAGGAAAGAGAGCTGATACTGAACAATATACCAGTTGGTATTTGTTTTCTGGATAAAGATTTTCGGATACTAAAGATTAACCGCCAGATGGAAAAGTATTTCGAACGGACCGCATCAGAAGTGTGCGGTTTGAAATGTCACAAGGCCTGGTTTAACCGCAGTAAAGCATGCAGTGATTGTGTGGCCAGACAGGCAGCCGAATCATTGAAGGTCTGCAAAGGACGGCCGCCGTATCCTATGGGTGATGCCATATGTGAAATGGTAGTAGTGCCGATCTTAGAAGATGGTAAATTGTCTGGCTTGTTGGAAATGATGATAGATATTACCGAATATACCAGGGTCAGAAAGGAATTGGAATCGGCCTACTCCAAACTAAAGAGCCATTCAGTGAAGTTAGTTTCACTGGTAGAAGAGCGTTCGCAGGAATTATTAAAGAGCAACCGTGAACTTAGTTCCGCATTACATGAGCTTAAAACCGCACAGAGCATCTTGATCCTTTCTGAGAAAATGGCGGCACTGGGCCAGCTTATCGCCGGCATAGCCCATGAGATCAATACCCCTCTGGGCGCTATTGGTTCTTCAGGTGAAAATATTTCATCAAGTGTGCTGGTTATTATAGATAATATGCACAAACTGGCTCAATGGCTAAGAGGGCAGGAAGGCAGTCAGATAGCCGGGCTGCTATCTGAATCGCTTAACTTACCAGTTGAAAATGTAATGACTACTCGTGAATATCGTGCCCGCCGTCGTAAAATAGAAGACCAATTGCAGAGTTCGGGCGTTATTGACTGTAACGAGATAGCCAGTTATATAACTGATTCCCATTTGGGTGATAATTGGCAGGATTATCTCAGTCTCTTCAAAGAGCCTGACATAATGGAAAAACTTGATGTTATTATTCGCATACATGACATAGTCAATAGTTGTAATACCATAGAGACAGCGATCCAGAAAGCCTCCAGGATTGTGCTTGCCCTGAAAAACTATATTCATGCCGGCAGTGATGATGGTAAGGCACGAGAAGAGAAAAAGCAGATAGATATTCGCAGTTGTCTGGAAACGGTATTAACTCTGTTCCATAACAAGTTGAAAAATGGGATTGAGCTGGAACTTGAATTTAATGAGGTGCCTGAGGTCTGGGCCTACTCGGATGAACTGAATCAGGTGTGGACTAATCTGATCCAGAATGCAGTTTATGCCATGAGCGGTAAGGGTAAGCTGGTTATCAGCGTAAATAGCTCGGATGAGGGTATATCTGTTTCTATAACCGATAACGGCTGTGGGATGACTCAGGAAGTTAAAGCTCGGATGTTTGAGCCGCTTTATACTACTAAACCGGTAGGTGAGGGAACAGGGCTGGGCATGGACATAGTCCGTCGCATAGTTGTTGACGATCATGGTGGTAAGATAGAAGTTGAGAGTGAACCGGGTAAGGGTACTACCGTTACAGTCTGGCTGCCTCTTGGTGTGCCGCAAGTGGTTCAGGAGCATGTCAGGGTATAATATATGAAAAAGCTCACAACAATATGGCGCTATTTCATTTTGATAGTGGTTATGACCTTGGCTGTTAATGGGTGGCTAATTGCCGCCGGGCCAGAGCATAAAGACATACTTATTCTCGATTCTTACTATACCGGCTATAAATGGTGTGATCTGCTGATCTCGGACCTGACCGATGTGTTGGCAGAGACTATAGATATTAAAGACTATACTCTGCATATTGAGCATATAGATAGCCGTGTGGAACAGAGCGATAATAATAAAACGGAACAGGCTCAAATGCTGCAAATAAAGTATGGCAAGGTATCACTTGATCTGGTTATACTGCTTGGCGAAGGTACAAAAGATTTTGCTGGTGATTATCTGGCAGATAATATATTGCACGCAGTGCCGGCTATATCATATTGCGGCAATCACTATGCTCCAACCACAAATCATCTTGCTGTCAGTACTGATAAATACCTGACCTGTGACCTTGATGCACAGCTTGGTACAATAAGACAGCTTTTACCAGATCTGGAGGAGATAGTAGTTATTGCTGGTCGAAATGAAAGTTTCTATATTACTGCTTTTGAAGAATATCTGGCTCAGAATGAAGAGCCGGGTCAGGGGGTGCCCCTGGACTTTTTAAGTGGTAAGGAAATAACTACCCGGCAGTTATACGACCAGGTAGAGACAGTTATAGGCAATAAGGCTATAATCTTTGCCGGGTGGTCTGGGTGTGCAGATAATATTTTTACTGATACCTATTATATATGCCATAAAGTATCAGAAGAAAGCGATGTTCCGGTTTTTGTGCTGTCCTCAGACTATATTGGTACTGGTGCTGTTGGCGGTTATTTGCTATCAGTAGAGAATGCAGGATGGACCATCGGGCAAATGGCTATATCTGAGCTTGGCTATAAGTATCCTCATATAAAAGTTGAGCGAGAGCTTTGCAGTCATTTTTTTGTCCTTGATGAATTATTAAAGTGGAATATTCCGGTTTCGGCATTACCGGCCGGTTCTGAGGTAATAGATGCCCGGCATGTTGCAGGTAATCATGATGAAGGGTCGGGGCAGGCTGGCGATCTGACACCACAGGAAAATCAGTGGTTAGCTGAAAACCCTTTTGCTTCGGTAGCTATACTGGTCAGACCACCTCTGATCATGCCCGGCGATAAGCCTGCCGGGCTGGCGATTGATTATATTAGTCTGCTGGCGGAAAAGGCAGGGCTGGTACTGGAATATGATTTCAGTTATAACAGTATTGAAGATTATATGAAAGCGGCAAAAGAAGGAACAGGGCCTGATATCGTTGCTGCTATAGAATATAGCAATTATAGATCTGAACATCTCTTATTCAGTAAAGACTGGATAAGTATGTACTTCTCTGTTTTTGTTAATAAGTCAGCTCAGGGGCATAATATTGATAGTATAAGTTCGCTGACAGGTAAGGTTATTGCAGTTGATCGAGGTGGTTATGTTCATGAAATGTTAACTAAAGACAATAGTGGTATTAGTGTCTTATTAGTGAATAATGTTCTGGAGGGGTTAGAGTCTGTAGCCAGCGGTCTGGCCTGGGGGTGGCTGGGTAATCAGACTGCTGGCCTGTACTGCATTAATAAATATGACATCGATAATGTCAGGCTGGAGGCGACTTTATACGAGTTGGGTAGAAATGATCTTTCTTTTGCTGTTCGCAGAGATAAGGAATTTCTCTTTAGTATTCTTAATAAGCAGGCGGCTAGAGTTTCTGTGGGTGAAATGGATCAGTTAAGACGCAAATACTCTGATGATGCCAGTTATAGTACCGGCATATCTACCGAGCTGGTCGTTGATTTTATATTAGTGACTACAGTGATATTTGCTCTGGCTTTATCTGTTGTGCTGTTCCGGATAAGGAAAGCGGCTTTGTTAGTGTCAGCTAATAAAGAGAAGCTCAGTATAGCATTTGAATCTATAGGTGATGCGGTAGTGGTTATCGATCAGAAGTTTCAGATCGTACGCGTTAATCGCGAGGCCCTGAAGCTGGCAGGTTGTGATTACAGTGAAGTGACAGATAAGTTATTTGACGAGGTCTTTGAACTGGTAGATGCTCTGACAATGGATCATGTAACGCTGCCTCTTAAACAGGTTATGGCCAGCGGCTTTGCTGTCAGCGATTCGGTAGCGGCTCTGATTGCTAAAGATGGACACAGGTCATATATCTCATACAATATCAATCCTATCAAAACTGATGTGGGGCAGTGCAGTGGTGTTGTCGTATTCCTCAGGGATATTACAGACAGTTATGAGAATAGCTATCGTATGAAACGGGCTGAGAAGGAAAGAGATATAATATTTGATAATATTACTGTTGGTGTTTGTTTTTATGATGAGCATTTCCGGCCGGTAAGATATAATAAGCAAATGGAAAAATTCTGTGGTCAGGTAATTCATGAACGGTTCAGGCATGCAAGTGAAGCTGAGGTTGAAATCGTACTGCCAAAGCAAATGCGAAAGTTTAATGTCAGCAAGGGAGCAGACGATGATAGTAGCGGCTATGAACTTGAAGTGACCTCTATGCCTCTGCTTGATGGCGATAAGGTAATGGGTGTTTTGGAAATGGTTGTCGATGTGACAGAATATCAACGCCTGCAATTTGAATTGGAACGGGCCTATCAGGAATTGTCATATTACTCTGGCAGTCTGGAGCAGCAGGTTAAGTTGAGAACATTTGAGCTGCAAGATCGAAATGATCAGTTAGCTCTTGCTATGGATGAACTCAAAATGGCTCAGGGGCAATTGATAATGTCGGAAAAAATGGCAGCTCTCGGCCAGTTGATCTCTGGCATATCACAGGAGATAAATACGCCACTTGAGGTCATTGCCGCTTCGGTTAGCACTATTCGTCAGAGTATCGAACATTTAGTTAATAATTTTCTTGCGGTTGAAGAATGCTTTAATGGTGTTAATGGCCAGTTGGCTGAAGAATTGCTCCAGTTCGCAGTTAATTATCGTAATTCCGGAGTAACCCTGTCAACTCGTGAGAATCGTTATGTTCGCCAGCAGCTTATTGCTGAATTCAAAAACAATGGCATTAACGATAATACTGAATATTTTGCTTCTGTATTCATTAATATGGGAGTGGAAAGCAACTGGCAGTATTATCTGCCTCTGCTAAAACAGGATAATGCTCTTAAATTAATACATGAAATATCTGGTATCGTTAATATCAGTGGTAGTTGTGCGATGGTATTAACCGCAGTGGGTAATGCGTCCCAGATTGTACGGGCATTAAAGAGTTATGTACATAAGAGCAGCTATAACAGTAAAAATGAAATGGGACGATCGCTTATTGATATTGCCAGTGGTATTAAAACTGTTTTGATATTATTTAATTCCAAGCTGAAAAATAAGATAGAAGTTCAGCTTGACCTCCAGGAGATTCCAATGGTAAAAGGTGTTTCTGATGAGGTTAATCAGGTCTGGACCAATATTATTCAGAATGCTATTAGCGCTATGCCTTCGGGTGGTGTTTTATCTGTATCTGCATATAGGTATCAGGGCGGTGCTCGTGTAGTCTTCGCCGATAATGGTTGCGGCATGACGCCAGAAGTTAAAGCCAGGTTATTTGAGCCTTTCTTTACTACCAAGCCGCAAGGCCAGGGAACCGGTCTGGGTATGGATATAGTCCGGCGAATAATCGAAGATAATCTGCATGGCACTATTGATTTTGAAAGCCAGGAGGGGCAGGGCACAACCTTTACTATCTGGCTGCCGGCTGTGCCTGAAAAGGAATGATCGGTCTCGAAGCCGGCAATTGGTTTTGCTTAATCGGTGGACCACATCTTCAGATGCAGTCCACCACAAAGCTGATTATTGGTCTTCCGGTTTAATTCTGAGTGAGTCAACAAATTCACGCAGTGAATCTTTATAGCTATTACCTGCCAGATCAGTATATAAGCTGGCACATACTGGGTTGTCTGCCTTGAGTTGCTTATAGTCGGCCCAGGCTATATCATATTCAGCTATCAGCTTATCTATTACCTTGCGGTTGCCATTGATGTTGTCTGTTAGGTTGGCCAGGTCAAACCCTATACGGATTATTCGGTATAGTCGCTGGCCATAGCGGGCCGAAACTCGCACTGCATCGGCATAGCCCGGGTCGGGAAAGTTGATACTGTCTGCCAGAGTAACGATCTCGCCCCAGAGCTGCTCGGACTCATGCTTCTGCCTGATGATCTCGGTCCGTAACTCTGTCGGCCAGTTAATGTCGAATCGGGGCCGCCACATAGACTGATCTCGTGTCCACCAGCAATCAGTCCTGGCACTCAGGTCACGACGGCCACGAATGATGGCATCTGCTGATAATAGTGCCAGTTTATGGAACTGCTTCAGGTCGTTACCGGTCAGGCCAAACTCTTTTTCAACATATTCCTTGAATACATCTTCTTCGCTCCGACTGGTATCTTTGATCCAGGTTGACATTACCCCGGCATTAAGCTTGCACCATATCTCGGCATATCCCTTGCTAATGTATGGCCCGGTCCAGCCGCCACCTCTGGTCCAGGTCCAGATCCCGGAAAAGTTTGGCGTAGCTGCAACTTCACGCAGACTCTGCATTTCATCTGGCTTCATCATATACTTATATTCTTCAAAGCCATCGATCACTCCTGCTGCAATATAGGATGGGTAGGCGCCTTTGCCATCATATTCTCGCTGGCATTGCACTTCAACTATTTGCTTATGCCGACCTGTCCCCAATACTTTACTGAATCGATTGCCACGCTGAAAGTCGCCTTCACAATGCTTAACGCTGATATACAGATTTTTGTGCGGCTCAATTGCAGCCGAAACGGTGTCATAAGTCTTCTGGTCAACATCAAAGCTATACCAGGTGCGGAATATGACGGTCTTGTCCAGCTTAATACATACCTCATCTTGTAATATCTGCATCAGAGCGATAATGGTCTTTGCGTTTTCCTTGTCCTTGATAGAGCCACGATGGAACGGAGCGTCATGCAGATAGGTTTCGCCTATACGCACTACTATCCCATCGAGATCGGGGAACTGCCGGAACATGAGCTCTAGCTGGCCGCGTAATAAGCTGGCGGTCAGCTCCTGACTTATATCGCCAAAACTATTGTCAATATTGTAATGCTTGATCACGCTTTTAGGCAGTAGAATAAGATCGCTCATGCAATAGACCGATAGGCCAGCTGCTTTTGCCTGGGCATACTTCTGGGTAATAGCCGCTTTTTTAGCGTTGGTCCAGGCGATCTCGTCCTGACTCATCTTAATGCTCGGTTCGTATTCTCGCCAGTCAACCGCCAGCGTCGCAGATTCAAATAGAAAAAAAACCTTGCCGTTATAACCCATATTCTTCATCAGTTTCGGGTCGTTAAATTGCGAATCGAACAGCGGCTCGCCCGGATTATGATGAACCATGTCCAGACATAGCTTCTCTCCGCTCGATTCGGCTACGCCCATAGCTGACATTGATAACCAACTCAATAATACTACTAGGGAAAGCCTGATCGCTCTTAGCATGTTTATTTCTCCTGACTATTTACTGGTATAATATATTTGAATGGGTGTTTCTGATTAGCGTTCATATATATGCCTTTTATCTCTGGTCGAAAAGCCTCAATGTTTACATAGTGGTACATCGGTATGATCGGCATTTCATCCTGAATTATTATCTGCTCTGCCTTTGATAATAAGTTCAATCTTTCCTGTGGGTCTGGGCAGAGACTTGCCTGCTTGAGCAGTTGGTCATACTCCTTGTTAGAAAAGGCACATGAGTTCTGTGTGTTATTTGTCTCCAGCAGGTCGAGGAAGGTCGTCGGGTCGCGATAATCGCCATACCATCCGGCTCGGCATACCATATAGTCATGTAACTGGCGATCGGTATTAAATATCTTCCATTCAGCGCCCCGCAGGGTCACATTAATGTTTAAGTGCTTTTTCCACATCTCTGCTATGGCTTCACTTATCTTATTGAATACGCCATTAGTGCTGTAATATATCTCTATGGTCATAAGACCCTTGCCTTCCGGGTAGCCTGCCTCGGTCAATAGTTCTGCTGCCCGTTGGGGGTTATAGGCAGGTCCGGGTATGCTTTCGTAGCCTGCTATGATCGATGGTGGAACTAATACCAGTGCGGTGCTGTTCCCTGTACGCAATACGGCATCTATGATCGCCTGTTTATCTATCGCCAGATTCAGGGCCATACGCAGGCGTTTATCTTTCAGCGGGTTGTCCCGGCCATCATTGAGCTTATCGGCACAGTTGAACTGAAAATAAAATGTGCCCCAGGCATCGCAGACATGTATGTCCTTACGCGTGCCGTCTTTCATTCCCTGGATAAGGCTCGAAACAAAGCTCATAGTTGAAAGATTATTCAAGTAATCGATATTACCTCGTTCGTAGGCCAGAAAACATGCGGTTGACTCCGGGGTTATCTTAGCCATAACATTCTGGCATTTAACATTATCTCGATCCCAGTAATGTTCATTTTTACCAAAGAGCATATAATCTTTGAACCGCCATTCGGTAAGTTTGAATGGACCATTACTTATCAGGCCGGGGTAGCCGTTATTATGGTAGTTGTGTTTAACCCATTGCGGATCATAAACTCTTAAGGTATAGTGATTTATGATCTCATCTTCAGTGATCAATAATTTCTGTATTGATGGCTGATGGATCGGTGAAAAGGTCGGAAAAGCGACCAGATCTTCAAAGTAGGTAATAGAATGTGTCAGCTCCACCTGGAGAGTATGGTCATCAATGGCTTTGGCGGCTACTTTGTCAAACATGGCCTCCATTTGAGACAGATGTTCCTGACGAAACTCATCGGCTATTGCCAGCCAGTCGTTCTTTCCTTCTTTGAGCCCTCTAAGTTCTGCGGCATAGAGAAAGTCCTTGTCTTCCTGACTTATCTCTTTGCCGCGTGAGTAATCCAGTAATGTTCCCAGTATTCGTACCGCATCGTTGCGCCATTTTACATATTCGGCAGCTCCGACTATATTGTCTCGTATCAGATAGGCATAGTCATTTGCCGTTCCCGGTTCAATTGCCCGACGCCAGCCAAAGACAAAGTCCTGTGCTCTTACCGGGTCGCCGTTGGACCATTTGGCCTCTGGTCTTAAATGGAAGGTCCAGCTCTTGTGGTTATTGGTTACTTCCGCCGGGTAATAGGCTACACCTTCCATTGGTGTGCAATCTTTGGGATTATAAGTGAACAAACCTTCCCATAAACCCTGCCAGATCTCTATTTCAGTATGTAGTGACATGGCGGCTGGGTCTATAGTCTTTACCGAATCGACCATGGCAAAGGTGAAATCTACTTTAGGAGGGGTGCCCTGAGAACTGGTTATGTAGAAAATTATAAGTAAAAACAGGCTGACGACAGTAATGATGGAGTACTTTATCATACAGTTATATCTCTTCTGACTCAATTGCTTTACAGATTTTATCTGTATCAGACTTCTACCATGAACCGGCAGGCTTGATCTTTGCCTGGGTTAATGATAACATCTGTTAGGCTAAGCAGCTGGCTTGTGGTTAGGGCTTTTAGTGGGCAGGTATAGGTCAGCCCAGCTCTGATTTAAGGTCTCGGCTCATAAGGTCTGTCATGGCCTGACCTACTGGTTTGTTTTCTGCAACGATCTGATATACTGCCTTGGTTATAGGCATATCTACCTGGTATTTCTCTGCCAGTCTCATAAGAGCCCGGCAGGTATTGACACCTTCTACCTGACCCGGAATATTATCCAGGGCTTCATCAACGCTTTTACCTGAGCCTAATGCCTGGCCAAAGCTGCGATTACGACCCTGAGGGCTGATGCAGGTCGTGACCAGGTCGCCTAATCCGCTTAAACCATTGAAAGTAGAGGGTTTAGCCCCCATCTTCTCGCCCAGCCGTTTTATCTCTACCAGACCACGAGTCAGCAGGGCGGCTTTGGCATTATCGCCGGCTTTAAGACCGTCTATTATTCCTGCCGCCACTGCGATAACATTTTTCGCGGCACCGGCGATCTCTACTCCCGCAACATCGTCATTAGTATAGACACGGAACCAGCTCGTGGTAAAGAGTCTTTGCACATGCTGGGCCAGTGTTGGGTCATGACTGGCGGCGGTTGCTGTAGCTGGTAGCGACATTGCCAGTTCACCGGCGATGTTAGGTCCCGACAAGACAGCTATCTGCTTGGTTTCTACTATTTCCCCTATTATCGAGGTTGGACATTTCAACGATTCGCAGTCTATGCCCTTGGTCACTGATACTATGGGTGTGTGCTGAGGCAGATAGCGAACCAGCCGCTTCCAGACATCTTTGAGGAACAGGCAGGGAACAGCCGAGACAATTAGACCGGCATTGTTAAAAACACTGCTGTCATCAGAACTTATATCTATCGCTATCGGCAGAGATACCCCGGGCAAAAAACGAGTGTTTTCCCGATTCTCGCGAATCAGACGAACCTGCTCGTCATTATAGCCCCACAGGGTAACGCAGTATCCTTTATGTGCCAGCATAAGTGCACAAACGGTACCCATGGCTCCATCGCCTATAACTGTTATTCTTTCTGACATTTCACAAATCCACTAAAATCAGTAACTTAACAATAAACAACAATATCCTGAATGGCTATTTTTATGAAACCTGACGGAATTTACAAGAAATTTCTTTATATTTTCTCATATTATCAGCCCTTTTACTGAAAAGACAAGAGAAAAGTGCAAAAAACCGCTTCTGGGCCTGCCATTTGGGCCGCCTTTGCTACAGCAATCAGAATGCACCACGATGTGCAGATATAACTTATTGGTTGTTAATTAGTTATTCGTTGCTGAAGAATAAGCAGCTCAAATACACCCTTTATAATAACCGTTCACAGTGTTATTTTCTCTGGGAACGCCGAGCCCCAGCTCGGCCATTAACAGGCAAAACTAACAAATGCCCGATGGTTTTGGCCAGAGGTAAGGTGTATTTATTACGATTAAAAATTCGAGCTGCTTTTCCGGACTTCTATTGCGTTTCGTTTGCCGAGTCCCGAATTGTCG
>JAFGDI010000073.1 GCA_016932145.1 Sedimentisphaerales bacterium | reverse complement strand
TGAGATATTTATTCGCTGAACACCAGTCGCCATTGAGCAGGTTGTAGGCACACATTACGCAGGCGGCCTTTGCTTTTTGTACTGCTGCCTTAAATGCCGGGAAGTATATCTCGTGCAAGGTCCTTTCGTCGATCACCGAATTCGAGTCGAACCGGCGATAATCCTGATTATTGGCAGCAAAATGCTTGGCTGTTGCCAGTACACCCTGAGACTGTATGCCAGTGATGAGACCGTAACCCATACGGGCTGCCAGAACCGGGTCTTCGCCTGTGTATTCAAAGTTTCGACCACAAAGCGGGTTGCGATATATGTTCATGCCCGGTGCCAGTAAAATATGTACACCCCGAGCCCGGCTGTCCCTGCCTAATGACTCGCCATAAGCACGAGCGAGCTGGTCGTTCCAACTGGCGGCCAGAGCTATACATGCCGGATACTGCGTTGATTTGCCGGCATTCCTCACCCCGATCGGACCATCAGCCATTCTTATCGCTGGTAGTCCCAGGCGAGGTATCGGCCTGATATAAAAATCTTCATAACCGCCAATATAGAGCAGTTTTTCTTCTAAGGTCATCTTATTTAGAAAACTATCTACTTTGGCTTCCACCTCCTGGTCTGTTAATTGCTGGGCCAGTGCCATCTGGCTGATGAGGCTGAGAACTAAGATTAAGCCCGGTATCAATCCCCGGCGACAATGTTCAATGTAATTAGTGATTCGCGACATAAAACAACCTTTCCTGTTCAGTGTATTAATTTGTTGGTGTGTTAAGAATTAAACTCCTGGTCTTGTGAACAAAAATATACCAGACTTGCATTATTGAGCAACAAAAAAAGCCTGCCGTACAAAATATCCTTTTTACTCTAATGAACAATCCATGTCGTTATGATGCAATTTTCTCAGCCGAAAATGATATTAAGCGAGTATTCAGTGGTTATTGTTGCAGGAAAGTGCAACCTGTGTCGGTTATTTTATTTTTGAGCGTCATCAGGGACATAAAATGCATTTACTGATTTTTGGCAAGGGTCAGATTAACAATGCCTGGGTGAGTGCAGATCGTGAGATAGTTTTAATACGGTAGTTATAGGACAGATTCTTCGGATTGTGCTGCGTTTTTTGGTATTTTTATGGTCCTATATCCTGAAAGATTATATTTTATGTACTATTAACTTTATATGCTCTGTTGGTTTTTTTTTATTGTAAATGTTGCTTATAAAATCGATTAGCTCAATCATAATATTATTCTCCTGCTAATTTGCCAGGTTTTATCCGGGTGTTCATTACTTAATCATTAAAATAATTAAGTCACTTTGTTTTCAGGTCGATACACTTGGCGGTTCAGTGAAACAGTAATTCCAAACTGAATCGCTATAAAGAGCTTTAGGTAAGGTAGAGCAATATCTGGGGGGATAAAGTTAAGTAAAAAAAGTCAGGTATTAGAGTCTGCTTCGTAAATTAGCAGACAGGTAGTGATAATAAATAGCAAAGAGGTAATGTAATGCATATTAAGACGATTAAAATGAGAATAGCGGCCTGGTCGGGGGCATGTTTATTGTTGACAGCTACCGTAATAATAAGTTATGCGGTATTTTCCATGCGAAATGCTGCCAATGCAACGCAGGAGGAGGCGGTTTCGCAGGCGAAATCATATCTGACCCAGGTTGCCCAGAATCAGGCCTCTAAGATAGAGTCTAATCTGGAAACGGCTATGGATGTAGCCCGTACTATGGCCCAGACTTTTTCCGGTGTTAAGGATAAGGTCAATAAGATAGAGATCGGCCGGTCAGAAGTAAATTCTATTTTGAAGATAGTATTAGCTCGGCATCAACAGTTCGTAGGTGTATTTACCGCCTGGGAGCCAGATGCCATTGATGAGATGGATGCTATATTTGTAAATTCTACAGGCCATGACAGTACCGGGCGGTTTGTGCCTTATTGGTATCGTGACATGGAGGGTAATCTGGCAACAGAGGCGTTAGCTAATTATGATAGCAAAAATCTGGTTCCGACCAATCCTCGTACCTCAGATTATTATGCGGTACCCAGACAGAGTAAGTCTGATTTTATTACCAATCCCTTTACATATATAGTTCGGGGAGATCAGACATTGATCACTTCTCTGGTATCGCCTATAGTGGTTGATGGCGTATTTTATGGTATCGCCGGCGTAGATGTCAGGCTCGACTCTATGCAGACAATAACAGATGATGTGAAAAATTTCTATAGCGGCAATGGTATTGTTGCCCTTATCAGTAATAACGATGTATTGGCCAGTGTAACTAACAAGCCAGAGGCTCGTGGTAAGACAGTCCAGGCGGTATTTAGCGGCTATAAGTCTGCTGCTGGCAGTGCTGACAGTCAGGAAGTAAGAGTAGTTAATGAAGAAGGTACAAATTTGTATCGGGCCCGGGTGCCGATAGCTATTGGCAGCTCAACGACGCCCTGGACAGTTGTAGCTCAGGTTCCAGAATCGATAGTTCTGGCCGCTGCCAATAAACAGCTCCAACAGGCACAATTGAGTATGTTTCTGATGATTGGTATAGGTCTGGGCTGTGTGGTGCTTGCTCTGGTCCTGCTCTGGTTTGTTTCTGCCAGTATTTCAAGGCCGGTGCATAATGCGGCGGTAAATCTCGCTGCTGCATCTGACCAGTTGCATTCAGCTTCGATGCAGATATCAGAGACTAGCTGTCATCTGGCAGATAGTTCTACTAAGCAGGCGGCCAGCCTGGAAGAGTCAGCGGCCAGTCTGGAAGAACTGGCCAGTCAGGCAAAGTCAAATGCCGCCAGTGCCAATGAGGTTAACAAACTTATGATCGAAACCAATGCTACGGTTAACCAGACTGGTGAAGCTATGGATAAAATGGTTGAGACCATGAATGCTGTTCTCGAATCTTCCGGTCAGGTATCCAGTATTATCAAGACGATCGAAGATATTGCCTTCCAGACAAATCTGCTGGCATTAAATGCTGCGGTTGAAGCGGCTCGTGCCGGAGAGCATGGCAAGGGGTTTGCTGTAGTTGCAGAAGAGGTGCGTAATCTGGCCCAGCGTTCTGCCACTGCTGCTAAGGAAACAGCTAATCTTATCGAAACTAATGTTAAGCTCTCGCATCAGGGTAATGAATTTACCCAGGCTGCTGCCGAGAAGATACGCCTTACTCATGAAAATGTTACTCTGGTAAGTAATAATGTATCTAATATCGTTTTGTCTTCAGATCAGCAGGCATTAGGTGTTGATCAGATCAATAAGGCTATCTCGCAGATGGATTCTATGACGCAACAGGTGGCAGCCAGTGCTGAGGAATCAGCTTCTGCTTCTGAGCAGTTAACCTCGCAGGCAGAAACAATGAGTAATATTGTTGTTGATCTGGCAGTGCTGGTAGGTATTTCCGATTCAATAAACAAAAACAGATAAAAGCTCAATGCTGAAAATATAAAAAGAAAAATAGTGTGTACCGGGGAGGTCCCGGCATGATCAAATTCAGCATATAAACCCTTTTTACTGAGGAGTAATTACAATGGGAAAAAGATTTACAGGTATCGTTTTGGCTTTAGTTCTATCACTGACAGCTTTTGTCCAGGCCGAAAAGATCAAACTTACTACGCTGGAGTGGGAACCGTACATAGGCAGTAAGATGCCGGGAAATGGTTTTCTGGCTGAAATAGTTATTGCGGCAGAAAAGGCTGCCGGAAATGAGCCTCCGACTATAGCATTTCTCCCCTGGGCCAAAGCTGTTGAGCTGGCCAAGATGGGTAATGTTAATGGTCTGCTGGGTTGCTATGACAATCCCAATTTCAAGGCAGATTTTATTCTTTCAGATCCAATGCCTTGCGGTGCTATGGCTTTTCTCAAACTTAAGACCACTCAATTCAATTATACTGGTAAAGTTGAAGAGCTCAAGCCATACAAGATCGGTGTTATCGCTGATTATATAAATACCAAAGAGATCGACGAGGCAACAGACCTCACCAAGGTAGTGGCCAAGGATGATCTGGCTAACCTTACAAATCTAATCTCTGGTAAGGTTGATGTGGCTATTGTAGATCCTCTGGTTGCTAAATACTTTATGGGTAAAGATGATGTACTCAAACCATTCCTTGATAAAGTTGAGGTAGTTGAGCCGGTTCTCGACCATAAGCAGCTATTTATAGCATTTTCCAAGAAAGCACCAAATGTAGAAGCTACTATAAAGACATTCAATGATGGTTTGCAGAAGATAAGAACTGATGGCACCCTTGATGGTATTCTTAAAACACACAAAATTGACGATGTAGTCAAATATCCTGCAAAGAAATAAGTTGCATGGCAAAAAATGAATGATCAGGTTATTTCTCCATAGTGGGGAAATAATGGGGAATCTAAAATAAGGAAAAATAACATGATAAGAAAAACAATAGTAATTTTTATGGTATTGGCAGGTATGGTATTCCTCCAATCGCAGGTTGTAGCACAGGATGCTACTTTAGCTAATGAAGATACCGCCACACTGGGAATCTGGGCTGATGTGAGTTATGTCTCAAAGTACATATATCGCGGTGTTGATTTCCAGAACGATAATGCTGCCTGGCAGCCAAGTATCTATTTTGACCTGTTCCAGACAGGTTTCAGTCTTGGAGTATGGGCTTCATTACCGGAAGACTCAGTTAATGAAGGGGCAACTGAACTTGACTTCAATCCATCATATACTTTCAGTATCTTTGATGATGAAGCATACAAGTCAGTTATAACTCTGGATTACTGGTATTTTACCTATCCAAGAGTTAAGGGCGGCTGGCATGAAAATGAGGATCAGAACGCTCAGTTGATCGTCAAGATGCCCAAGCTCCTCCAGTTTGGCGATATTAAAGTAGTTCCTATGTACTTTTATTGTACCAAATGGCCTACTTATTCCAATCTGGCTGGCGATTATGGTGTTGACGATTATAATGTATCAGGATATTTCCATGTTCTCAGGCTTAATACTATGATGCCGATACCTGATACTGAAAAGACCCTGACTTTCCAGGCAGAAACCGTTTATCGCGGTGATGTCTATGGCAGAGGCTATGGCTTCTCTCATGTTCAGCTTTCAGCTTCAACCGGGTTTGATATGGGTAATGGCTTTGTGCTTACCCCCGGTATCTATCATCAGATATCTATTATGGATTCTGTTAATACTGAAGATGAATGGTGGACACAGTTAAGTCTGTCAAAGAGCTTCTGATAATTTAAGCACAGATTATTACGAGTAGTGACCTAACAGGAACAGGCAGTTATTATTATCTGTCTGTTCCTTTCTTTTTTTTATTTTGCAAGATTAGCCGTTTCTATGTTTTTTTATTTCCGCCAGAAGGCCGGGGTAAATAAACAGAATATAGCCATTACTTCCAGACGACCAAGAATCATAAGAAAGCTTAGTAGTAGCTTGGTAGTTGGTGCGAAAAAAGAAAAATTAGCCATGGGACCAACTTTATGCAGGCCGGGACCAACATTACTCATTGATGAGACAACGGCGGAAAAAGATGTTTCTATGTCAACGCCATTGTCGCTTTCCAGAAATAAGATCAATAAAGAGCTTGTAAATGCAATGAGTAAATAAGTGCCCAAATAAACTCCTATGGCGCGACATTGATTGTCATCTATGGGTTGCTTGCCAATATGAACTGGCTTAATTAACGAAGGGCGAAAGGTTTTGCTTACTTCATCAAGGATAATTCGGAAGAAGATCATTATGCGAAAAACTTTTATACCACCACTAGTTGATCCTGCTGATCCGCCAATCATCATCAGCATTATAAGAAGCCAGCGGGAAAGTTCCGGCCACTTGTCATAATCATCTGAACAAAAGCCTGTGCAGGTCATCAGTGACATAACCTGAAAGCAGGCAGAATTTAATGCTTGCCCCAGACTGTATATTGCCGACTGGTGAGAAATTATGTCATAAGTGATTATCATTGTGGCAAAAAATAATAAACCAACATAAACTCGAAACTCAGTATTTTTAAATATTAATCGCCATTTGCCCTGGATTATGTCTGCATATAAATTAAAATTAGTGCCAGCCAGAAACATGAATATAATGATTATTATCTCTATGCCAAGTCCGAAATGGCCAATACTGGCATTCTTAGTACTAAAGCCACCTGATGACAGTGTAGCGAAAGTATGGCATAAGGCATCAAATAGTGTCATGCCAAAACCCATAAGCAAAATAGTTTCCGCAAGTGACAGGCCCAGATAGATCTTCCAGAGCAGCATGGCAGTCTGCCTGATACGAGGTCTGATCGAATCTGCTGACTTGGGGCCTGGTACTTCGCTATTGAACATGAACTTGGCTGCCGGGCCTGTCTGGCTCAGGATCGCTACGAACAATACCACAATACCCATGCCGCCCAGCCAGTGTGTAAAACTTCGCCAGAATAATATGGCTCGAGGTAATGATTCCGGTTCGGGGAAAATGCTAGCTCCGGTTGTAGTAAAACCGCTTACCGATTCAAATACTGCCGCCGCTATTCGTCCGGGCCAGGTTGGGTATATACTATCCAGTACGCCGCTCAGTAAAAAAGGCAGTGAGCCAAGCAGTCCGCAGATAAGCCAGCCCAAACCTACTACTGCAATCGCCTCCTTACGGTACATAACCTTTTTCTTATCTGGCTCATTACCTGACAAGACCAGACCGATTCCAATTAGCAAGCAGGCCAGCACCGAGTAGATTATAGAGAACAGTACCGCAGAATTATTATCTTCTTTATAGTCGAGCAGTGCCCATACCATTGAACTGCTGATAGAGCAGCCGACCAATATAACTAATATTCCCAGTTGTCTGAGTATGAGTTTTAAGTTCATATTTTTTCCAGTTTACTGTCAGCCTAAATGGTACTGCCAGATTTACCTTGTCTTAACCTACAAATGTTTTTACCAGGTCGCCGTGGTTTGCTGTTCGATTTATAAATATGACCTCATCGTTAAGCTCAAGAACGGTATCAGCCTGAGGCATGATTATTTCCTTATCTCTCTGTATAGTCAGTATCAGTGTTTCGCCCGGCATTGATATCTGGCGCAAGGTCTGATTCGTCGCTTTACGATTGCATACTCGCAATTGCAGGATTTCTGCCTTGCCCTGGTCAAATACAGACATGGTGCGAACTGGGGCCTTGTCCAGCATGGTCAGTATTTCGCGGGCCATTTGTACGCGTGGGCTTACCGCACGATTTATTCCCATCTTTTCGATCAGGTCGCCATAGTCCGGCCGGTGTATTACTACCAATACCTGACTGGCACCCAGATGGCGGGCCTGCATAGCCGACATTATATTAGTTTCATCTGAATCGGTAGTGCTTACAAAAATATCGGCATTTTCAATGCGTTCTTCTTTCAGGAACGAAAGATTAGTGCCATCGCCGTTCAGGATGGTCATATTAGGTAACTGAGCGGCTAACTGCCGGCAGCGGTCAGGGTCTTTTTCGATTATCGTGACTTTATACATACTGCTGCGCAGTCGTCTTACTAATGACATTGTGGTATGACCACCGCCTACGATAACGACCTTAACTGAGGTATTCTTTTTGCTTTCCAGGCCACTCCGGGCGGCTACTATCTGCTCTGTCTTGCCGATCAGCGTAATATTGTCATCAGTGTGTATCTGGTCGTTCGCTGCGGGGATTATCACTTCACCATTACGGCGAATGCAGGCGATCTTTACACCTTCTGGCAGATCCAGATCTTTCAGGGGGGTATCAAGGAATTTTGAGCCGCGACCGGCATAAACCCGCTGCATCTCTATCTTGCCGTTGGCCAGATGTTCTACCGCCAGAGCGCCGGGGCTGCGAATAACAGCCGCTAATTCCAGGGCAGCCAGCGTTTCCGGGCTTATAAAATCATCTATGCCAAAATGTTCCGAATACGATAAATTCTGGCTCTTGCGGTAAACCACCTCATCTACACGAGCTAACGACCGTCTCGCTCCCAGTTTTCGGGCCAGCGAAGCACATACTATATTTACCTCATCCGAGCCGCTTAATGCCAGAAACATATCTACACTGCCTACTGATAATTGCTCCAGCAAGGTGGCAGAGGCCGCTGAACCTACTACCGCCTGAACATCCAGGGAATTATTTACCTGCCGGATCCGATCCTTAGATGGGTCTATCATAGTCACATCGTGACCGGCTGTTGCTACCTGATCGGCTACATACCAGCCTATCTCGCCTGCTCCGGCTATCATTATGCGCATTGAACTTCGCTCCCGCTACTGTTATCTGTTGCTAAAGCTATAGAGATAAAACAATTATATTTATTCTGGCTTTTCATAGTAACTTATCATTATACAGGAAATGAATGTACTGAAAACAAAAAATTACCGTAACCTTTAACACAGATTTTCTTCTCTGGGAACGCCGAGCCCCAGCTCGGCTATTATCAGGCAAAACTAACATATTGCGTAACTGTTAACACTGTTAATAGTAACAAGAAACAAGAAATAAGACACATAGTGATGCGTAGCATAAATAAGTTGAGGTAATCCGAAATCCCGAACTATCGGGGTTGAGGTAATCCGAAATCCCGAACTTGCTTCGGGGCTCAGGATTGCCCTCCGGGCAGGCTGTTTAAAATTTAAATCAGTTGTGAGCGACGCGAACTCATGTTAAACAGGTGGTGATACCATTTGCGAACTTAATAAGTAGGCATAACAGATGGGGAATGGTGCTACCAGATGGGCCTGATAAAAAAAAGCCACCGCAGATGCCGTCCAACTGGCTAATTGTGGGAACCCCTTATTTTAAGGGGGGAGCCAAACTCACTTTCCAGAGATCCTGTCAAGCAGGCTTGTCCGGCTACGCAAATACTGGCACCCATAATAACGATCAATAGGTTCGACAATACTGACAGTTGTAACAAACACCGCAGAGGCTGTTAAGGTATATATAGTAACATTTATTGTGCTATTATGCAAATGCAAAGCAGAGATTTTGACACTACGGACTTGTAACATGTTGTCTGCTACTGACTTACCTTGCTATTCCTTATCAGCTCACATATTTCACCGGCATTATTGGCCAGGGAAATACTCGTTGCCACATCTGGATTATGGAATTTACGGGCCAGTTCAGCCAGAGAGCGCAAATGTATGTCAGCCGGTTGATTTTTCGGACTCAATAAGAGTAGTAAATTACGGGCACTTAGATTCAGATTGGAAAATCGCCAGAGTTCCGGATTATGGCCTACTATGAGGACCGGGCGGGCCAGATGCTCGCAGTGGCCATGTAATAAGACAATACCTGAGCTCATTTCTACCGGATAGGCCAAAGAGCTTAAGAGAACGCTAATGCCTTCCTGGCATAGTTTCTGATCTGTATCGAATACATTGTTTACCATTTGCTTTATGGTGTGTTCCAGGGAATAATTGCCTGCCAGGTCCTGGCCATAGAGCTGGAAGGGAAGAATGCCTGTAGGCTCAGCGGGTATAATAACTGATGAGTCCCGATTCTTTTCCAGTATCAAAGGAGGAAATGCCACCAGCATACTATTATTGGCAAAGCGATTAACCAGTATATCGGGCAGTTTTTCCACTGTCGGATTCCAGAGGGGACTATCATGTCTCTCTCCTGATATTACTATCATGTCATCTTTTTTAATATCGGCAAATAATTTCTGACGCATTTGAGTCAGAGACTCACATTCGATATAGTTAGTTGTATGAGCATGTCCGGCATTGGCAAACATATCCTGCAAGATAGCACTGTCGTTTTTAGTTAAATATATGCGCAGCTCAGACCCGGATTGACGGGCTATGTCTTTAATTTCTGTTGCCAGTTGCTTTATGTCGATGCGTTTTGCTGAAAAGGGCGGCAGAAAAAGATTTACTCTGCCTGTGGTATTGGGCTGACTGACCAGTCGGCAGAAAAGTAAACGAGAGGGGCACGAATTCAGCAGGTTTTCCATCAGAGAGCCAAAAATACGATTACGGATCGCCTGGCCTTCGGCCCAGCCCACTAAGACCAGGTCTGATTGCGATTCTTTCGCTGCATGAATTATACCATCAGAGACATTCAGATCAACTCTCAACGAGGGCATTACTTCCATATCAGCCGCGGCCGCATGGGTAAGGCAATCGGCCAGTAAGCGTTCTGCCTGAGAGGTGGCCTGGTCCAATTCCAGACCATCATGCACAATTGTCAGTGCCCGTATTTCGCCGGGCTGTGCTTTATCTCGTATTAAAAATGAAAGATCCAGCAGTCGGCTGGAACGCACAGGTTTTGACACCGGCACCATTATTCGCTGCTGATTGTCTATTATATAATCTGAGACCTGTACCAGATTGGTCAGACGCCGGCCGTATTGATTCACTGCCCATGAGCCCAGCGGGCAGGTTACTATGATCATGGCCATAGCACCATTGAGTATGGTATCATCGAAGAGCTTTAATTCATAACCGACCACTACCGCTGCCAGGGTTGCTGCCGCCTGTACTACGCTCAGGCCAAACATTACCTTAACGGCATCTTTACTATAACCAAAAAAGCGACCGGCCAGCCAGGCGGCTATATACTTTGCCACGATCACTACTATTATCATTGATGCGATTGTCAGAAAGCTATACCAGCTCCCGGATATATCACGCAGATTAACCAGCATACCAACTGAGATAAGGAAAAACGGTATGAAGATCGTATTACCGGTAAATGAAATACGGCTCCGCAATACGCTTTGCTCCGGGATCAGCCGGCTAAAGGCTATGCCCGCCAGGAATGCTCCGATTATCGGCTCCATCTTGGCATAATGTGACAAATAAGAGCAGCCGCAGACAATGAACAGCACAAAGACGAATTGTGTGCCTCCTGTTTCTGTCACACTTATAAAGAACCAGCGGGTCAGGCGGGGAATGCCATACCAGGTCAGTAGAATAAGACCTGTCAGACCGCCAAATATGCTCAGCCAGAAACTAACGCCCAGTGCCTCACCTCGAGTTGAATCGGCGATTACTGCCAGTACCAGCAGGGCTAATATATCGGTCAGCATGGTTGCACCAACCGCTACCGCTACCGGTTCCGTTCGTGATATACCCAGCCGACCGGCTACTGGATAAGCCAGTAAGGTATGCGAGGCCAGCATACTGGCCAGCAGGACCGAACACATCAGACTCAGATCCAGTATGTAATAGCCCACCAGTGTCCCAATTGCCTGAGGGATGGCAAAGGTCAGCAGCCCGAATATTATACTCCGTGTGCGGCTCTGGGCAAAACGATACAGATCAATGTCAAGACCGGCCATGAACATGATATATAACATGCCCACACTGCCAAACATGGTCACCGCCGTATTGCGTGAGAGTACGCCCAGTCCGTGCGGGCCTAAGATCATGCCCGCCAGTAACAGAAAGACCAGATCTGGTATTCGCAACCGCTCGGAGAGCAGGGGGGCCAGCAGCATTATCGAGATAAGGGCCGTAAAGATCAGTAATGGGTCGGTTATTGGAAACAAAGCAGCTCCTGTTCCC
>JAFGDI010000072.1 GCA_016932145.1 Sedimentisphaerales bacterium | reverse complement strand
TGATAGCTCATTATCCGCCGGCGATCGTTTATTGCTGCATTTTGGTGCAGTTGACTGGCAGTGTACTATTTGGGTGAATGGTCAGGAGCTGGGCAGTCATACCGGCGGGAACGACCCTTTCAGCTTTGATATTTCAGGTGTCGTTAAGAAAGGTGAAAATGAGCTGATAGTCAGAGTTTTTGACCCTACAGATGAAGGTTATCAACCAAAAGGCAAGCAGGTACTTAAGCCTCATGGTATTATGTACACAGCGGTAACAGGTATCTGGCAGACAGTCTGGCTGGAAACTGTACCTAATGATCATATCAAGTCTCTCAAAATAGTACCTGACCTTGATAGTGAGTCTGTCAGAGTAACAGTTGATGCCACGGTATTGAGAAAGGCTGAGTTTATAGCTTCCTATAACGGCAAGGTGGTAGCTCGCAAGATAGCAATGACAGGCAGCCCGGTTACACTAAATATCAGTAATCCCAAAGTATGGGGGCCAGGTCATCCTGAACTGTATGATCTGGAGGTAAAACTGTTAGCTGGCCAGAACCCTATTGACTCAGTTAAGAGTTATTTTGGTATGCGTAAGATCGAAGTTAAAAAAGATGATGCAGGCATAAACAGGCTTTTTCTTAATGGTCAACCCCTCTTTCAGTATGGTCCGTTAGACCAGGGCTGGTGGCCTGATGGTTTATATACTGCTCCGACTGAGGAGGCGATGATCTATGATATTCTGGTAACACAGCAGTTTGGTATGAATATGATCCGTAAGCATGTCAAGTATGAGCCAGCCCGCTGGTATTATGCCTGCGATAAGCTGGGTATGCTTGTCTGGCAGGACATGCCTGGCGGTGAGACCGGACGCAGCCAGAAGGCCAAAGATAATTATATGAATGAATTGAAGGCTATGGTAGATACGCTTGGTAATTTCCCTTCGATAGTAATGTGGATACCGTTTAATGAAGGCTGGGGCCAACATGACACGATTGAAGTTGTTGGCTGGCTGGAAGGCTACGACCCGACTCGTCCTATAAATGAGGCTAGTGGCTGGAATGACCATGGCAGCGGAACGGTATCGGATATGCACAATTATCCTGGACCAGGTACACGACCGACAGAAGAGCATCGGGTATGCGTACTGGGAGAATTCGGTGGCCTGGGTATGCCCGCAAAAGGACATCTCTGGCAGGAAGACCGCAATTGGGGTTATGTTTCTTATCAAAACAGTAAAGACCTGACCGATGCTTATGTATTATTGCTGGAAAAGATGAGACCGCTTATCACTCAGGGACTTTCAGCGGCAGTATATACCCAGACAACCGATGTGGAGATAGAGGTTAATGGCCTTATGACCTATGACCGCCAGTTGATTAAGATCGATCCTGATCGTGCAGCAGCAGCGGCTGGTAAGCTCTATGGCCCTACCCCCAGGGTTGTAGAAGTTTTACCTACCAGTGATTCTGCGAAGAAACAGTGGAGTTATACTTTTTCAATGCCGGCTTCTGACTGGTATATGGACTCTTTTGATGATTCTGCCTGGAAAACAGGTCTTGCCGGTTTTGGTGATGGCCAATATCCTTCAATGCGTCAGGGCACTGAATGGGCCGGCACAGATATCTGGATGAGAAAGCAATTCACTATAGATGCACCAATAGATCAGGATGCTCGTTTGGTGGTTAATATTAAGCATGATGATGGTGCTGAGGTCTATCTTAACGGTGTGAAATTGATTGCGGTAAAAGGAGCCTCTAGTGAATATGTAATGCAATATCCTGATTTTGATGCAGTGAAATTGCTCAAAAAGGGTAAAAATCTCATTGCAGTTCACTGTACTGAGGATGGTGGAGAGCAGTTCATTGATGCAGGTCTGACCCTGCTGGTTGAGCCCTGAACAACGAACTGATAACTTCAGAGTTAAGATTTTAATCAGATCCGTAAAAAGGCAATGCGAGATGTAATTCTGGCATTGCCTTTTTTATGATTTATGTAACTGGTTGTAAGTAGTAGGTTTATGGTGTATCTGGTTTTTTATTTAATAGTCTGTAAAATCAGCCGGCTTCAGGTAGCAGTTTAACCCTGATCGCTATGGGCAATAGTCTTGACCTGTGAAGTTTTTGCCCTTATACTGTTGTGCTTGTTGCGCATAGCGGAGAGATAAGATCGCTGTAAAAAGCTGTACTGGAGAGTTAAATTACTTTAAATAAAAGGTTTAAGATGAATTCTTGTGTAGTAGGCCTGCAATGGGGCGATGAAGGTAAAGGTAAAATAGTAGATATTCTTGGTGAAACAGCCGATGTTGTAGTTCGCTACAGCGGTGGAGCCAATGCCGGGCATACGGTTCTTCGTAATAAAAACGAGGCATCATTTGCTTTACACCTTATGCCCAGCGGTATTCTCCGTGAAAATACTCAGTGTCTTATTACTAATGGTGTTGTTCTTGATGCAGAAACACTGCTTCAGGAGATATCCGGCTTGCAGGCACGCGGCATAGACCCTATGAAGAATCTGCTCATTTCATGCAGGGCTCATCTGGTAATGCCTTATCATAAGAAACAGGACAGGCTCAGTGAAGAGGCCCTGGGTAAAAATAAGATCGGTACGACAGCTCGCGGTATTGGCCCTTGCTACGGCGATAAAGTCGCCCGTTCAACGGCGTTGCGGGCAGCAGATCTGCTTAATCTCGATACTATGGCCGAAAAGCTCAGGAAAATACTTGAGATAAAGAATCAGACCTTTGCTGCACTTTATGGCGATACCGAGCCATTGCAGTTTGATACTATATTTGAACAATGTAAGATTTGGGCTGCTGAACTTGGCGGAATTATAACCGATACTACCGCATATTTGCACAAAGCTATCAAAGAGGGCAAGAGCATTCTCTTTGAGGGAGCTCAGGGCACTATGCTTGACCTGGATCATGGCACATTTCCCTTTGTAACTTCCAGTAATGCCAGTGCTGTAGGTCTTTCAGCAGCAACCGGCGTTCCGGCTCGGGCCGTTGATCGCTGGATAGGTGTAGCTAAAGCCTATAGCACTCGTGTCGGCTCAGGACCATTTCCGACCGAGCAGGACAATGAAACTGGTAATTATATTCGTGAAAAAGGCCATGAATACGGTACTACTACCGGTCGTCCGCGTCGTTGCGGCTGGTTCGATGCTGTTGCAGTTAAATATGCTATCGAAATAGGCGGCATTACCGAAATTACTTTGCAACATGTTGATACCCTTAGCGGTATTAAAGAGCTCAAGATATGTACCAGTTATGTTATTGATGGTAAAGCTGTAGATTTCTTCCCGGCGGAAGCTGATGATCTGGCTCGGGTTGAATGTGTATATGAAACCATGCCTGGTTTTGAGGTCAATCTGCGTGATGTGACTGATTATGACCAGTTGCCTATAGAGGCAAAAAATTATGTCAGGCGATTGTCAGAGCTTCTGGAAACCCCGATCTCTATGGTTGGTGTCGGACCCGGCCGCGAGCAGACATTAGCAGTTAAGTGATCAGAAAGATTCTGCCTGCTGAATGCAAATCCTTGCAGTTGACTATGATCGAAATACTCTGCATAGAAAAGTTAATATAAACTGGATTAATATCAGCATATAATAGCTGACCTGAATTATTATGACACAATCAGAAAAACTTCACCCGGTATTGGGTATCCCATTTGAAAAGATACCCCAGCATATAGCAATAATTATGGACGGAAATGGCCGTTGGGCTCAGGCTCAGGGTCGCCCCAGATTGCATGGCCACGCTGCCGGCAGTACCTCGGTAAGACGCACTATAGTTGATTGTGCTGACCTTGATATTAAAGCTCTTACTCTTTATTCCTTTAGTACAGAAAACTGGCGCAGGCCCAAAGAAGAGATTGATGGCCTGATGCAGTTATATGCCAAATATCTTGTCGAAGAACGCCCCACGATAATGAGTAAAAATATTCGTGTGCGTCATGTCGGGCTGGAAGATAACCTTCCTGACTTTGTACTTAAAGAGCTGCATGAGACTATCGAGCTGAGCAAAAACAATACCGGCATGACCTTCTGTCTGGCATTGAATTATTCAGGCCGCACTGAGCTGGTAACTGCCTTTCGTAAGATCGCCGGGCGAATTGTCTCTGGTGAGCTTACCCCTGATGACATAAACGATCAGTTGATAAGCGATAATCTGGATACCGCCGGTCTGCCTGATCCTGATTTGCTTATCCGTACTTCAGGCGAAATGCGTATAAGCAATTATCTGCTCTGGCAGATAGCTTATGCTGAGTTTTATGTCACCGATATACACTGGCCGGAATTTGACACCAAAGCCCTGCATGAAGCAATAATAGCTTTTTCGCAACGCAATCGTCGTTTTGGCGGGTTAAATAAATAAGGCTAACCCTGCTCTAGGGTCAGGTGTGAATCAATCTGTAAATAAATATAAAGGACTCTTATGGATCCCAAATATGCTCGTCGCTTAACTTTCGGCAGTTTGATGTTCTTTGGTCTTATCGGCGGCTTATTGGCAGAAGGTTATTATTCTGCTGCAAGTGCTGATCCTGCTTTTAATGGTATTATTCTTGCCGTAGTTGTTTTACTGGTTAGTATTTTCTCTTTGTTGGAATTCAGGAAACTCGCAGCCGGTCGTGGTATAGCGGTTTTTGTTGGCAGTCTTATTGCTCCATTGCTCTTTCTGCATATTTTGCCTTTTCATGGTACGAATCCTTATGAGCAGGTTTCACTGGCTCTGGCCTTTATGCTGGCTTTCTTGCTGACGGCCTTACGACAGGCGAGCAAACTCGGTACTGTCGGTGCTATTGCAAATATTTCGGCCTCATTATTTGCCCTTGTCTATATTGCACTGGGAGGCTATTTTCTTATCTCATTGCGTCGTATGGACGCTTTTAGCTCTACTCTGGCAGAACAATCTGGCT
>JAFGDI010000007.1 GCA_016932145.1 Sedimentisphaerales bacterium | reverse complement strand
GGCAAACCGAAACTGTCAGACTTTACCCCGGAAGAAGATTATATCCTGGGTATTATGCTCGGCTATGACCGGCTCAAGCAATGCCAGCGATATGTCAGTATGAAAAAGCCGGCTACTGCTCTGCAATTAAAGCGGGCCTGATAAGTTGCGGTCAATGACAGACTTTACTACTACTTCCCTTTTCGACCGACATGAAATAATGTCGGGACCTTTCCTTTGCTGGTAAATACGACCATATCTGTGCCGGAAGTATTTACCAAAACTGATGGCCAATGCCCCCGGCGGTCGTCAGTCAGAGACAGGACTTTAGACGGTCCTGTCTTTTTTTATACCGCCCCGGCGTAAGATATCAGCGTTTCGTAAGAGTTCAGCGTTTACGCCTTAGAGTCCAAAATTTATTTTGTTAATCAAGCCATGAGCGCAGCGAATACCTTATAAATCTAATCTAAGATTTTTTTAACCATCCCGACCAAAACCGCCGGGACTTTCAGCCCCCTGAAGGGTGTACTCTTACAGCGACTGTTGAGATCAGGCTGGTAAGTAGAGACGCATGATTATGCGTCTCATTTATGCGGAGTAATGTTATATGATGTAATGAGTATCATAATTGAGCGGAGCAATGTTGTATCGCAGTTATTGGTATTTGTAATTGGAACTGGTGGGGAAATCTGAGACGCATAATCATGCGTCTCTACTTTAAAGAATCGACTAAAGGGTATGTTGCCAAAAAAACAGGTAAAAAAATAGTATTCTACTGGCATTTTATTGTATATATGTAATAATTAGTTGCACTTAAACCAAATTGTATTGATGTCCCAAATGCCGAAAGCCTGGAAAAAGTTGCAACTGTTCACGCTGTTATAGTAATATGGCACGCATCTCATTGTTACATATTACTTTTTACTATCTCTATGAACTGTAACAAAATATTAAACAATATTGAAAAGGAAATTTGAATGATAAGTCTAAAACGAAATCACCTCAGCAGCCTTCTTACAATTGCCCTTTGCCTGGCATTTGCAGCCAATATCAGTTTGGGCCAGCAGAAAAGGCCAGTTGACTATATTGACCCTATGATCGGAGCTTCAACCTCAACTGAGGCCGCTGGAGTTTTACATGGACTGGGAAAAACCTTCCCCGGTGCTGCGACCCCCTTTGGTCTGGTGCAGCTCAGCCCAGACACTATAACCGGCGGAGATAATGGTCCGGGTTATTCATGGCATCATAATACCATTGAAGGATTCAGCTTTACCCATATGAGTGGTATCGGCTGGTACGGTGACCTGGGCAACTTTCTGGTTATGCCGACAACCGGACCTTTGCAAACCGCCTGTGGGCGAGTTGATTTCCCCGATGAAGGGTACCGCAGCAGGTTCAGCCATGACAGTGAGATAGCCAGGGCCGGTTATTATGCCGTTGAACTTTCTGACTATCAGATTAAGGCCGAAATGACTGCCAGCCCTCATGCCGGAATATTACGCTTTACTTTCCCGCAGGCTGATACTGCACGCATACAGATCGATCTGGCCCGCCGGATCGGCGGCACTTCTGTTGAGCAGTATGTCAAGGTGGTTGATGATCATACTATTCATGGCTGGATGAAATGCACTCCGGCTGGCGGTGGCTGGGGCAATGGTGATGGCAAGGCAGATTATACTGTTTACTTCTACTGTCAGTTCAGTAAACCGCTAAGCAACTATGGCATATGGCATGCCAGCATACCCGATGACTGGTCGCGCAAGCTGGAAGATATTGTCACTGACAAATATCGTCACGCTGCGGCCAATGCCACTGTAGTGCCGGGTTGCCGTGAAATGCAGGGGAAACATCTGGGTTTCTATAGCGAGTTTTCAGCCAGCTCCAACGAGCAGGTATTAGTTAAGACCGGCATTTCCTTTGTAGATATTAACGGTGCTAAAAACAATCTGGAAACAGAGATCGATCATTGGGACTTTGACTCTGTTGCCCAAAACGCAGCAAATCTCTGGAATGATTCCGTATCGCGTATTATGGTCAGCGGCGGCAGTGAAGAGCAAAAGACGATATTTTATACCGCTATGTATCATACTATGGTCGATCCCCGTTGTGTTTCTGATGTCGATGGTCGTTATCTGGCCGCTGATGGGAAAATACACACCTCAGACAAATTCCAGTATCGCACCATATTCAGCGGCTGGGATGTCTTTCGCAGCCAGTTTCCGCTACAGAGCATTATTAACCCCGAATTGGTTAATGACCAGATTAATTCTCTTATCCAGCTTGCCAAACTCAGTGGTAAAGAATATTACCCGCGATGGGAAATACTCAATTCCTATTCCGGCTGTATGATCGGAAACCCGGCAGTTGCAGTAGTTCTCGATGCCTTCTCGAAGGGTATCGACAACTTCGATGTGGAAATGGCCTATGACTACTGCCGTAATTCTGTGGAAAAGTTCGGCAATCAGCCTCTGGGCTATCAGCCCGAAGATATTTCCCGCACGCTGGAATATGCCTATACTGACTGGTGTACGGGGCGATTTGCCGATATGCTGGGCAAAACAGATGATGCTGCTAAATACTACCAGAGAAGTAAAGCCTATAAAAATATCTACGACCCATCAGTTAGCTGGTTCCGCCCTCGCAAGGCCGATGGCCAGTGGGCTCACTGGCAAGGTAAGACAGTTCATGGTCAGGGCTGCGTTGAGAGCAACCCATATCAGCAGGGCTGGTTTGTTCCGCATGATGTTGAAGGGCTGATCGAGTTATTCGGTGAGGAATATTTCTTGCAGGAGCTCAAGGCTTTTTTCGAGAAAGCTCCCGAAAAATTCACCTGGAATGATTATTATAATCACGCCAATGAGCCAGTGCATCATGTTGCCTTTATGTTCCCCTATATTGGCAAGCCATGGCTCACTCAGAAATGGACCCGGATTATCTGCGATCAGGCTTACGGCACCGGCGTTGATGGCCTCTGTGGTAATGAAGATGTCGGGCAAATGTCAGCCTGGTATATTCTGGCGGCCAGCGGTCTGCACCCGGTCTGCCCTGGCGATGGCATATATATTCTGACTGCCCCGGTTTTTGAGGAGATAAACCTGACCCTTGACCGCCGTTATGCCAGCAGCGATTCTTTCCGCATAATCGCAATGAGTAACTCACCAGCTAATACCTATATTCAGTCCCTCAAGCTCAATGGCCAGCCACTCAACCGCCTATGGCTGACACATAAAGAAATAATATCCGGCGGAACCCTGGAGTTACAGATGGGGCCGCAACCCAACACCAAACTGGGAGCAGATCCAAAAGAATTACTCAAACAAACAAAACCACTTCTGAAATAAATTACCCATCAGCTTAAACACAGAACCACGAACCACCGAGTTATTTAGCCCGATGATTCGTGGTTCTGCTGCTTTGATCATATTGCTTTAATTCGGCAGAGAATCAAGCCACTGTTCACTGAATATCTGCAAGTCTTCAACATCAACCATACCATCACAGGTCAGGTCAGTATCAGATGCACCACTATAAAGCCAGTCGCCGGCCAATACACCAAAATCGACCAGGTCGATCTCGCCATTAGCAGTGAAATCGCCGGTCAGGGCAAGCTGACTGTACAAATTAAATATCTCGACATCGGAGAGTGCACGAGTATATATGCTTACTTCATCGATCATGCCTTTGAACGGACCGGTGGCAACACCGTTATTTATCAGGGCACCTATCTCGACATTATAATCATCTGAAGTGAAAATGTGTTGAGTAGTATTTACCAAAGCATTAGCCTGTAACATACCATCGACATAAAGCCTTATCTCAGCATTGGTAGCACTGCCATCATCTGTCAGAGTTGCCGCTACATGATGCCACCGGCCATCATCGATCCAACTGCTACCGGTGATATAACCACCATAAACCCCCACTTCAAGTTTACCTTGTGAGCCAAGTCTGAATACCCACAGTTCGCCATTAAGCCGGGCACCCCAACTGAGGATATTATAATAGCCGCCAGTCAGGTCTTCTGCTTTTATCCAGGCGGTGCAGGTACGGCTAAGACCATCTGAAACACCGCGGTAACCATTAACTACGATATGGTCATCTACGCCATCGAAGGTCAGACCGCTACACTGACGGCCGGTGCCCCAGGCGGTTTGCTCCATATTGATAAGGGAGCCGGTGAAGCCATAGCCGGAACTGTCTGCTGCACTACTACCGCTATTTTCATTGAACTGCCAATGGGCGACCGGGCCATCGATCGCCTCAATTATCATTGATGAGAGCTTATCATTCCAGCCATCGTCAACCAGATTGCTGTCATCGGCATACTTGACCAGAACATTACCCTGGAAATTATCGCCATCGTATAAGGTAACCTTGTAACCCGGAGCTATCTGCAATGAGGTTGCATCATTATCATAACCGCCTGCCCGAACTATATCCGCCGCTGTATATGCCCCCAGCCCCATATAAGCCGACCAGCCATCATAGTCGAGATGCTGATAAAGCGAAACGACAGGGTTATCACTTGGGTCGATACTCAAAGCATTATTAATTGCCGCGGCATAAGCAGCCACCGGATATGTACCCTGATTATCTAGCATATTATCGAGCAGCCACATAAAGCCGCCGGCGATATTATACGAATTATTCCAGCTTGTCATCTTACTCTGCACTGAGCTGGGAACTGTGCCAGTGGCAACGCCATTTTCATAATGAAAGCACCACAGGCCCGGCGTAACCTTCAGGCCACCGAAATAATTGTTCCATGTACCCGGATTATTACCACCACCACCGGCGTAACATTGAAGATCAACCCGGTCTATCGTCCCCGGACGAGCGG
>JAFGDI010000071.1 GCA_016932145.1 Sedimentisphaerales bacterium | reverse complement strand
CTGAAAATGATTGCAAAATTATTTTCAATAACAGTTCTGCTTCGTTTGACCTGAGTGATATTTCTACGATATCTTTTTGGAAAAAGATCAATAGTCAAAATGCTGATGCTGTCTTGTTGCCATTGAGCAGTTTTGATCTTCAGCAGCTCAAAGAAAAACAAAACAATAACTCATCAAATATGTTTGATATGCACCGGCCCTGGCAATATATCGATGCTGCGGTTATTGTACTACTTACAGGCGATAATATTCATGATGCAGTATTAGCTGCCCAAATGGACTTTGATGGCATATTAGCCGAACCTTTTGTTGGTGGTCATATTCAGACTATTATTCGTGGGGCAATCGATCGTAAGCAGCAAAAACAGAAATTGAACTCTCGCTATCAACGGTTACAAAGGGTTATCAGGGCCATAAATCAGAACAGGCATATCTTGCAAAGCAAAGTTGACCTGCTCTGTAATGATCTGGTACAAAATAACCGGGACATTGCCGGTAAAATGAATGAAATGAGCAAAGCTTACGATTTCCAGAAAAGTCTCACCGGCGAATTTGACATGAAATACATGCTGCATAAAGCACTAAAGCATATATCAGACAACCTTGAACATACCAGTTCCGCTATTTATATCTGCGATACCGACAGAATAGAGCTGATGCTGATGGATTCCTGGTTTGACGGTGAAATAACTCCCCATCAACTGGATGAATGTCTGAAAAACAGCATAATACCTGAAACTATAGCCAAGAATGATACGGTTATCATCAATAGTGCCGGTAATCATAACGCTTTTCCCAAGTCTTGCTGTTGCAATCTCTGCGGTTTGAGTATCTGCGGAGTGCCCGTAAGACATACTGCTCACAATGAGGGCATTTTGGTATTGTACCGCAGCGAGACAATGCCCTTCACCAGACATGAGATTGACCAGTTAGAACCGATATTGGCCCCCCTGAGCCGTTCTATTGAAGCCCTGCTAAATCTTCAGGACATGCTGACTATGGTCTGATATGCAGGTCAGGTTAGAAAGCCTATAGAAGACTCAAATATCTTTTGCCTGAGTACATTTTCCTGCTGCTTCTGTTTAATTGTACTTTCCAGGTCATCAAGATTTGCCCGACAGATCGCGCATCCTACGGTGTTTAAATGAAAATCAACATAAGCTGACCAATCTTCGTCAAGAGTGCCCAGCAGCCAGCTTCCTATAGTACTGCGTTTAGGACAGGTAAATCTCCCTTCCACCCAGGTTTCAGATAATAATCCATCGATCGACCCACCTTCAGGCAATTCAGAATTGTCCGAGAGCATGCCCTTTAACTTCTCTATAAAACGATGGCGAATTACCGCTACACTATTAGCGTCCAGAGCAAGTATCTCTGCCACCTGTTTATTACCCTGACCGGCATAAAAAATCAACTCGATCACCTTAAGATCCCGAAAATTTCTACCAGACTTAAGACGGTCTGTAAGCTCACTCAAGGCGTCTGCAAGCATAGCACTCAGTCGTTCTTTACACTCAGAATTTCGCGCATAACCGCTGGCAGTCATCTTTTCAATAAGGCCACCATTGGTGAGTAACTCACCTGAGTCTGAATCTTCGGATATAAGATCGTTAACCAGGCATGATATGTCGGCTTTTTTGCGACGAAACATATCTATAATTCTACGCCTGAGTATAAGAAATAGCCAGCTCTCCAGAGAAGAACGACCTTCAAATGAACTCAGATTTTTAAGAAAAGATATAAAAACATCCTGTACTACATCTTCAGCATCTGCACTTCTGCCATTAAGCATTCGGAGTGCATAACTATAAAGCCGGCCCTGATACCGATCCAGTAGTTGCTGCCATATTTCAGCGTCGCCGGCCTTTATGCCTTCAAGTAATATTTGTTCAGCTTTAGTAAGCATAATAGTCGGTCAGACAGGCACTTTTACCTTGGCCAACACTTCCTTAATTATTTCCTGCCGGGTAACTCCCTCATACCTGGCACTGGCAGTAAGCACAATACGGTGAGCCAATACATGGTTGGCTACCCATTTCACATCATCAGGTATGACATAGTCGCGATCGAAATAGTATGCAGCGGCCTGGGCAGCCCGAAAAAGCATTAATGTACCGCGTGGGCTTACACCCAGACGCAATCTGGCATCGTTTCTGGTATAAGATGCCAGCTCAACTATATATCGCATTATAGTTTCATCACAATGAACATCTTTGACCTGCTGCTGGATCAGACAGATTTCCTCGCTGCTCAATACCGGCTGGAGTCCATCTAATGGGTCTGACTTTTGCCGCGATTGCAATATACCAACTTCGAGTTCCGGTTCAGGATACCCCATATCAAGCATAACCAAAAAACGATCTAATTGTGCCTCTGGTAAAGGATATGTACCATGGAAATCAATTGGATTCTGAGTTGCTACAACCATAAATGGCCGGGGAAGCTCATAACTAATTCCCTCTATGGTGGCATGAAATTCATTCATTGCCTCCAATAGAGCTGACTGGGTTCTGGGCGAAGCCCGGTTGATCTCATCTGCCAGCATTATATTACAAAATACAGGGCCCTGATGAAACTTAAATTCACCACTGACAGGATTGTAGATCGATGATCCCAAAATGTCTGCTGGCAAAAGATCTGGTGTAAACTGAACCCGATTAAACTTTGCAGATATACTCCCTGACACTGCCCGGGCCAGAGTAGTTTTGCCAACCCCGGGTATATCTTCCAGCAATACAGAACCGCCGGCCAACAAAGCTATAACCATTGCATCAACACAATGCTCTTTACCCAGGATGACAGACAGAAGATTATTTCTCAACGGTAGTATCTTTTGATTGTAATGCTGCGAGGTACTGCCTGACATAATACTCCCCTGTGGACAGATCTTGCCTGGGCTCACCCTGTCCTGAATATCAAAAATGAACTAAACCATATATAAAGGCACAGGACAAACTCAAGTCTGCCCTGCACCATTTAACCGATTATTACTTCTGCTCAGAGGTATTGAGCTCTACCACTTTAACGGCAGTCACCACACGCGTTTTGCCGAACGGGTCATAACTCACCGGACCGCTGACAGACACCCTCTTACCCAATAGCGACTTGAGATTTTCACCTACTACATAGCAACTGATCAAACCCTGGTCATCCATCAGAACATATCTCTGTGACACTTCCGAGTTGAATACAGCCGATGGTTCCAGTTGGCCTTTAACAACTATCACATCATTAGCATCTGCTGCCGGAGATATCTCTTCCAATACCTTTACAACTGCGTCATCGATCTGTTTCATTGCATCGGCAATATCCTTACTCTGATCAAGTGATTCAGCAATTCTCTTCTGTGCGGCTATGCCCTGTGCAATATTCTCAAGCATTATGTCAACAGTCTTTTTCACTGTTGTAGCTGTAGCCTTTTCTGCCAGCTCTTTAACTTCTTTCTCAATTACGGAATAATCACGGGAGATCAACGGTAATCCCTGTACTCCTTCGTATTTAACCAGTAATTCTCTGAGCAGGTCAAACTGACTCTTTACTTCAGGTGACATTTCCGGAGCCTTCAACTCTTCTGCCTGCTTATCTGTTACTAAATCAACTACTGCATCGCGAAGAGTGTCAAGCTCATCATTTGAAACATCACTCTTTTTCTTCAGAAATTCACTGGCAACCCAGAAATAACATCCCTGAGGAGGTACTATCTTATAGAATGAACCAACCTGTCCTAAAATGGTAACTTCCTGACCAGTCTGAGCCAGCATAAGCACCCTGTAGGCATTTTCCGGAGCCATATCAGCACTGCCAGCCCTGACTCGTACATCCTTACTATTAACTACACCTATGCCTGTCTGACCATCTTTAAGGTCAACAAACTCCGCTGCTATGTAGGCAATAGTACCATCAACTGGTTCAACTCGTGACCAGTTTGTTTTGCCCGGACGAACCATTGTTACAACAACATCCTGACCTTTTTTTAACTTACAAACTGGGTAGTAAGGTGTGGCTGGACCGGACCTTACATAAACATCGTCAGTTAAAACTAGAGCGATATAGGGGAATTCCTCTACATCGGAAGATGTAACAGGCATACTGTTAGAAGTGGTACCACTTTTAGTTACACTGCCAGTGGCAGGTAAATTATTTTCTGCCGGGGTTAAAGTCTGAGAAGCCGCTGCCTGCTGCTGAGCTGAACATGTCTGAACACAACTGAAAAAGCTGTACACAAACAACGATAAAGTCAATAATAGTAATAAGTTACATTTCTTAATCATAATATCTCCAATCACAAATATTTGTGGGTAAAATGCCGTAAATCTCAGTCCAGAAGCCTACCAGAAACAACCTCTTTTGTCAATTGTTTTACCTGCTTCGCACAAATGTTAAATGTAGAATAAGGTGGATGCCGATATTTATTATGTTATAAGCCAAATGCTGGTATATAATATAACAAGATAAGGATGTGTAAGTTTGAAGTCACAAACAATTTATGATTGCTTTGCACAATGGTTAAAGTCATGAACCTTTCATGACTGGTTGGCACACACACCCTTAACATTACAATTTAGTCCACATTCTTCTCATTTTTATACAGGCATGTTCGTTTCTCCTTTCCGAACATGCCTATTTTTTTATAACCCAGTTTACTTACAGGTCAGGAAAGCTTTAAACCAAAGCCAAACTGCACTATGTTCGTTTAAACATTTTACGCAATTCAGCCAGTGAAATATTGATATTTGTAGGGCGACCATGAGGGCAATTGCTATTACGACTCAGATCATTACGAACAGCCAGAAGCTCAATTATCTCAGACTCGCTCAAGGGGTCACCTGCTTTTACAGCCGCCTTACAAGCCATCATATCCATAATACTGTGGCTTAATTGTTCGTGTGAAATTTTACCGCTATTTTCCTGTAACTTATCCAGAAGGTCAATTACCACTTCAGTTGGATTTACCCGGTCTAATAATTGCGGGAATGCCTGCACCGCAACTGTGCCAGGGCCAAATTGTGCTAAATCTATGCCAAGCTCTTTGATCGTATCCATATTTGCTTCTATTGCAGCCATTTGGGCGGGCGTAACATCGATTATTTCAGGTATAAGCAGCTTCTGGCTGGGTATAGCCCCGGCATTAAGTCTGTCATTGAGCTTTTCGTACATTACACGCTCGTGCAGAGCGTGCTGGTCTATGATCTCGATGCCATCATTACTCTGGCGTACTATAAAGGAATTATGAACCTGAATAAACACTTCAGCCTGACCGGCTTCATTAATAACAGAATCTTTGTTGCAGGTCTTATATGGTTCAGGTCTGATACTTTCAACTGAAGTGCCTGTACAGACTGAACTCTGTTCAACTGGTCGGGAAAATGGTGCATGAGGCAATGAAGCAGGAAATGTCATTTGCTGCTGCTTAGGAGAATTTTGCCTGTTATTGAAAAAATCTAAGAGGGCCTTGCGCGTATCTTCCTTTTTTACTTTATCTGCACCAGAAATATCTTCTCCACCAGAGTCGTTACCTGATGTATTTCTGTCAATATAGCCAGAATCGCTCGTCTTATCTGATATGGCTTCAGAATCGCCTTGAGCTTCAGAAAAGGCACAAGCCTTAACATCTACACTTACCGCCCCACCCAGCAGTCGGTCACGAATCGCGGCGAGCACCTGACTATGTATGCAGTTAGAATCGACAAAACGAACTTCTATCTTTGTAGGATGCACATTGACATCAACCATATCTGGTGGCAAATTAATAAATAAAAATACTACCGGCTGACGATTAATCTCCATCATGCTGCGATATCCTTCGCGAATTGCATGACTGATAAATTTATCACGAATAAACCGGCCATTTACAAATACATATTGCCACTGGGTGCCGCTACGAGCCTGCTGTGGCTGACAGATCATACCCGAAACATCTATCTGCCGGTCACTGCGGCTTACCGGTATAAGGCCATCGGATAACTCGCTACTAAATAAAGCGCCTATCCGCTGACGCAGGCCCTGACCGCCGGGAAGATCTTTTAATTTTCGCCCGTTGTGGGTCAGGGTAAAGTACACGCCATCATTTGCCAGTGCTATGCGGGTAAAGACCTCTGTGATGTTGCTGATCTCAGTATTAGTCGTTTTCAAAAATTTCCGGCGGGCCGGGGTATTAAAAAATAAATTCCGCACAATAAAGCAAGTACCCTCCGGACCAGCCGCAGGCGACTGCTGCTTCACCTGGCCACCTTCTATTATCAGCTTATTGCCCTCGATCGAGTCTCGCTGCCGACTGAATATTTCCATTTGCGAGATAGCCGCTATACTGGCAATAGCCTCACCTCGAAACCCCATCGTACTTATATTAAACAAGTCATCTTCATTAGCCAGCTTACTGGTAGCATGAGGAACGACGCACCGGGTCAGATCCTCTGAATCCATGCCGGAGCCATCATCTCGAACCTCTATTAACTTACGCCCCCCATCCTCGATCAAAACATCAATACGCATAGCCCCGGCATCAAGGGAGTTCTCCATCAACTCCTTAACGACACTGGCTGGTCTTTCAACTACCTCGCCGGCAGCTATCTTGTTAACCAGATGCTGCGATAATATATTTATTTTAGCCATTATTCTCTATCTGATCTGACAGTAATTTACAGTATGGCCTTAGTTTACCAAAACTGCTGATATACTGTTTTTTGTCCTGATTATGCTTTACTTCATGCCTTGCAATCAATTACAATACGCCAGATTATTGTAGGCTATTAATCGACTAAGGTCAATTATTGATTATCTCAAGACAGGACAACATGACTATTACCAATACTGAAGATCTTGAAATGGCACTTTTGGGTAAATACTCAGGGGAAATCTATATAACCGATTGTGGCATAAGTCTTTATCAGATAGCCTGCATGCAGAATGGTTCCCAAATTGAATCAGTATCTCAGACCTTACAACAAGCCGGACAATTAGAGCTGATATATCGCCGGCTAGATCCGGTTCGTCATACCAAAGCTGCTCCGCACCTGGCAACGGCTGTACTTATCAGGGCCGACCAGAACCAGTTAAATGGCCTTGATTTCCCTGGTTATCAGCAGGCAGTCAATAACCTCTATATGGCTCTTGAAATCTTATGTAAACAAGCCGGGCAAGCTCAGGTCTGGCTTCTTATAGAAAACCCGGCAATAAAATTCCTTATCTCACCTGTGGAGCTTAGAGATCTGATAGACGAACTTAATGAACCCTGGCTAAAAATATTTTTCAACCCTGAAAATGTAAACCCTGCCCTGGATACAGACGATTTCCGTACAATTCTTGGGCAAAGAATATACCAGAAAAGGTAACCGTTCACAGTTTTTATATAAATAGCAAAGTTAACTGTGAACTTAATTGTTTAGTAACAAGTAATAAGTAACAAGAAACAAGCTCATGATTCTCGCTGGGCTCGAAGCTGTCTGATTTATATTGCAGGCAAAGCCTGCTTAAATAAGCCTCTCCGAAAGCTAAACCTCAACTCATTTATGCTAAGCACACTGCGTGTCTTATTTCTTGCTTCTCATTACTGTAACCGTATGAACGGTTACCAGAAAATTTAATCCCTAAATTTCACAAAGCCGCAACCTCAGTTAAATTCGTCCAGATCGAAGGTATTGTCGTCCATAAAGGGTATCATTTTTTCAGCATTAACAGAACGCTCATCGTTGGCTCTGCTGTATTTATTTTCACCCCTTAATGTTGCAGTATATGACAATTTTCCCTCTGGCTGGGCTATTTTATGAAACAGCTCGTCAGCTTTGCTCATTTTTGCACTATCTTTGGATATCAAGCTGATTTTCTTATCTGCACGGGAACCCGTTACCAGATCAACCAGTTCATCAACCACTGCTTTCATCTGTTGCGCCTGGGCTGAGAGCTCCTCTGAAGCACTGGCAGATTCTTCTGAATTGGCAGAATTTACCTGAGTAACCCTGTCCATTTGACCAACTGCATTACTTATCTGCTCAATACCGCGAGCCTGTTCCTGACATGCAGAGTCGATCTCTGCGATAAGAGAGCTGGTTCTATTTACAAATTCAGATATCTCTTCCAATGCCTTTCCTACCTGACTGGTTATTTCTACACCATTACCCGCATTTTTTACTGATTCTTCAATCATACTTGAAGTATTTCGGGCTGCCTCGGCAGAACGCATAGCCAGATTTCTTACCTCTTCCGCCACTACGGCAAAACCCTTTCCTGCTTCTCCGGCGCGTGCTGCTTCTACTGCGGCATTAAGAGCCAGCAGATTGGTCTGGAATGCAATCTCGTCAATAACCTTTATTATCTTACTGGTTTCTTCTGATGACTTTTGTATATCGTTTATAGCAGTTTTCATATGGGCCATAGCCTTAGTACCCATCTGGGCAACTTTATTAGCTTCGTCCGACAGTGTATTGGCCTGACGGGCATTATCGGCGTTCTGGCGGGTCATTGATGACATTTCATCAAGTGAATTGGTTGCTTCCATAAGCCCGGATGCCTGTTGGGCACTGCCACTGGCAAGCTGCTGCGAGGCCTCTGAAATATGACTGGCGGCATTGCTAACATGCTCTGAACTGGCGGTTAGTTCCTCAATTATCCGTTTCACTGGCCTGGTTATACCAAAACTCAGGAATAGACCAAGAATTATTGCGCTGCAAGCACCCAGAGCAGTACCGGCCACCATAACGGTATCTGTCCAGCCTGATATTTCATCAATATCAGCTCGAATCGACTGTATTTCCTTATCGCTTAAGGTCGCAAATTGATCCAGAATGCTATCAATGCGGGCTGTAATACCAGCTAGCTGGCCAAACTGAAAATCATCAAGACGAGTTCTGTATGAATCTCTTAGTTCAACATTATCAGCCTTTTGCGCAGCCTCACTACGCAATGATTCAAATTCCATATTCAAATCACGCCATTGTGCTACCGCAACAGTAAGATCCTTAACCAGGGTTTCCTGTTCAGTAGAAACATCCAGCTTACTGTATTTTTTAAGCAAATTATCGTAACTTTCTCTGGCACTGGCTATCTTTGCCATAGTGTCATTATAATAGTTTTCTGGCAGTACCAACCGAGATAAAGTAGAGTAAGCACAGACTATCTGAGCGAAATCTACTCTCAATTCCTGAACTATCTCAACAGCCGGAATACTATTATTGAGCATCTTATCCGTTTTACTGGTAATCGATTTGGTGGTTATTATGCCAAATCCACCTATCAGAGCTGTTATCAGCGCAACAATAATAAAACCGCCAACAAGACGAGCAGTAAGACTTAACTTCATCACAAACTTCTCCTAATATGAACTTCTCTTACCGGCCACATACACCTTCTCCTGCGTAGTAACCGGCATATCAAATCTCTCTCAAATGAAAACTCGACCAGAATATCGATCAACTTTAGTAGAAAAATATAGAAACTCGAGGCCGATACCGAAACAAAACCCAATCACCCACTTTAGCACTCATTTGCAGACTGGGTTTATATATGAGGTTAATGAAACACTACTCTCGAAATTGCATATCAGCCGGCGGATGCCGCCGTATTGCTTTTGAGGGCAAAAAAACTGCCTGGCAACTGCTTTATCAATCCCTTAAGCTGCAAACTGGTAAGGGCTGCATTAACCCTTCCTGGCGTTCTTCCCGTATGATAGATCACCAGATCCACATGTTGCGGCTCAATAGAAAGTTTTTCTAATATTAACTGTTCTTCATCACTGAGATTAAGGTTAAAATCATCAAACAGGTTTGGCTCAAGACGCGCAACTGCCTGCCCGGCTTTAACACCGGCATAATCCTTTAATGTCGCCCCAACAGCTCCTATAGCCTCCATTATATCGTCTATGCCCGTAACCAGCGTTGCCCCCTCCCGAATCAGGGCATGTGGTCCTTCGCTACAGGGATTATCTATTCGGCCGGGGACAGCCAGTACTTCGCGATGGTATTCCTGGGCCAGCCGGGCTGTAATCAATGCTCCGCCCCG